>JAGLSY010000319.1 GCA_023135545.1 Thermoplasmata archaeon
TTTTAGGTTGTTAATTACATTTTCTATTATCAAATTCTAATTTTACACATCAATTATTTAACGAAAAAGGGAGTTGTGAGTCAAATATTCACATTTCAGTTCAACTTCAAATCAAGCCAATGGTCATGGAATCTACCAATCCACAACCCATACTGAATTCGCTGGAACATGCACCCAGTATCCTTCCCCTGGTTTCATAACATAGGTTGCTCCAACCTCTTTAATCTGATACGGTTCTGTTGCATTATAGACCTCTACCCTATCTGCTCCAGTTCCCCACAAAGCATTAGCCACAGTTTCTGTTGTTTGAGTGGGGTAGCCAACCAAATTCCAACCCGCATATAACTGAATCTCAGTATATGTCGAAATATGCCCTCTGACCGTCAAGTTAACATCTAGCTCAGTGATATTGATCCAGAATGCCATACTCCGATTAAGAAATAACAGATCATTGAGTTGTTGTGGTTTAAATGTTGCGTTTGTTTTCCACTTGTCAACGAGGTCTGATGCATCATACCACTGGATATAATCCCATTTACCATCAATATCTATCAGAACTTCATCAATGGCAATATCAACCTGCACATGTGGCACAGATATTAAATTCCAGCCTTCATGTAGTTGAATTTCATATAATGCCAGTACAGTAAAGTTCCAGGTGTAATCCAACGTATTACTGCAATTGTCATCTGCTACAATCCTACATTCGATTACTCCTGGGTCAAACCCTGGCGAAATATATGAAACATTGAAGCCGTCAGTAATTGGAGTTAGTGTATGAGAAACCAGGCTCCCATTGACATATAATTGAATCGTGCTTTCATTCACACCAGATGGATCGGTTACATGAACAGATACATTTGTTCCTGGTGCGTCCTTGTAGCTGTCTGGCAGGGGGGTTTCGTTGGTGTGGGATGGGGGGGAGAGGTCGGGGAAGTCGGGGGAGCGTTTGTAGAATAGTTCAGTCTCGTTTATGATGCCACTGCTACGGTTATCTGACCACAGTACATGCACATTGTCGTTATCTGCACCAACGATTTGATAACCACGTGATCCCACTGTTGAATTTGTAAGTCTTGTGTTGCCACTCCAGTCTGTTCCATTGTTGTAGGAGGTTGCATAGTAAATCTCCCAAGCTCCAGGATAGGGATTGTTGTCTCTTTGATCCTGCCAGATGATATGGACCTTTTCATCATCAGCGCAAATGTCTGGATTGATCGAACTACCTGGGAGGTCGCTAATCCTTCTACTTGGATTCCATGAGGTTCCGCCATCTGTGGAATTGATATAATAAACTTCACTCTGCTCTTCATACACAAGGTGAACATGGTCCTGCCAGACAGCGATTGAATGTGGGTCTGTCCCAATTCCATTATCAGGAGTTAGTTGGTGTTCCAGATTCCATGTTGTACCTCCATCGCTACTGCTCATGTAAAATACTTCATTCTGAGTTAGCCAACGCGCCCAAGTAATATGGATATTTGACACATTAACTCCAATATCCACTCCTGCTTCCGGATTAGGATAATTGGTCAATCTTTGTACTGCATTCCAGTCCAGCCCTCCAGTTGTTGAATTCCGATAATAAATGTTAGGATTTCCGCTGTTTCTTTCATCAGTCCACATAACATGAACACAGTTCCCAGAGACACTTATGCATGGAAGGTAGCTCATTTCACCATCATCCTCCGTCAATCTAACCTCATCGTTCCATGTTTCTCCATAATCTGTCGAGTTCCTGTAGTGAACTTCCCTTGTGAAGTCCACACCTTCCCATACAACATGGGTGTGGCTACCGCTGACAGCGATTCTCGGCTCGCAGAATGGAGATGGTGATACTGTACTAATTTTAACATCTTCTGACCAGATTAGACCACTGTCCTCTGATTTTTTGAAGTAAACCTCATAGCTTCCACTTCTTTTGTCTTTCCAAACAATATATATGAAATCACCTTCAAAAGCTATGTCTGGAGATCTGGAATAATCTGGAGCGTATGTCTGTCTGACATCCTCACTCCATCCTGGGGGGAAACCAGATACTGCATTCTCTATTGGCTCAAGTTGAGGAATTGGGTTCTGGTCAGAGTCAGTTGCTGTTAGATTTACAGCAGGCAGTAATAGAATGATGACAAGGGTGATTGAGACGACTGCCGATGACTTTCCTTGGATTTGCATGTTATTTAATATATCTGTGAAGGGGTTAATTACATTTTCTATCATTAATTCTATATCACGCGGACTTACATATCAAACATATAACGAAAAAGGGAGTTGTGAGTCAAATATTCACATTTCAGTTCAACTTCAAATCAAGCCAATGGTCATGGAATCTACCAATCCACAACCCAAACACTATCTGCCACAACATGAATCCAATACCCTTCACCAGGCTTCATCACATAACTTGGCCCAACCTCTTTAACCTGATACGGAGCAGTTGCATTATAGACCTCTACCCTATCTGCGCCAGTGCCCCACAGAGCATTTCCAACAGTCTCAGTGGTCTGTGTCGGATACCCAACAAGATTCCAACCAGCATACAGAGGAATAGTTGTTGATACTGGAATAGTTCCACTAACTGTTAAATTACAGCCCCCTGGCTCAGTAATATTAATCCAAAATGCTACTTTATGATTTAATGTTTTCAAGTCGTTCAATTGGTCTGGCCTGAAAGTATTATTAGTCTTCCATTTATCAGAATTTGTAGAATTGTAGGTCAGGATATAATTCCATTTGCCAGTAATATTTTGAAGAACTTGATCGAGAGATTCATCAGATTGTTCTAAGGGTATAGATATGAGATTCCAGCCCTGATTAAGGGTGATGTTATAGGTCGGGTCCGGGGGAAAGTCTGGGGAGCGTTTGTAGTAGATTTCAGCGTTGCCGTCACGCAAGTCATACCAAACAACATGGATTACGCTGTCATTAACACTTATTGCAGGGCCAGCTCCTGTGTAGTTGAAGGTAAGCCTTATATTATTACTCCAATTTCCTCCGCTATCATTTGAATAGGCATAGTAAATTTCCATTCCACTGGAATTGTCCCTGTCGTCTTGCCAGACAGTATAGACATTCTCCTTATCAACGAAAATATCTGATGAGGACGAATAATTTGGAAGATCGCTTATCCTTCTGCTCGGATTCCATGATATTCCTCCGTCAGTGGAATTGATGTAATAAACCTCGTCAGAGCCTTCGATACCATCTCTGTACAGAATATGCACATTGTCCTGCCAAATAGCAATAGAACACATATCTGTGGCACTCCCATCATTAGGAGTTAACTGCTGCTCAGGGCTCCATGTCATGCCACTGTCTGTGGAGTTCATATAGAATACCTCATTTTTTGACAGCCAGCGTGTGAAAACAATATGAATGTTAGAGTCATTAACTCCAACATGCACGCCACCTTCTGTACCAAAATGGTCTGTCAATCTTTGTTCTGGATTCCACGTTAGACCCCCATTTGTAGAGTTTCGATAATAGATATCGGGGTCATCAGCGTTCTTCCTATCAACCCACACAACATGCACCTGGTTTCCAACAACACACATGTCTGGAACATAACTCCACTTACCATCGTTTTCTGACAATCGAACTTCTGGGTTCCAGGTTTCTCCATAGTCTGTTGAGTTTCTGTAGTGAACCTCCCTAGTGATGTCCACGGCCTCCCAAACGACGTGAATTTGGCTACCATTAACCCCAATCTTAGGCTCACTCATTACTGGTGGACCTGTACTAATCTTAAAATCCAGAGACCAATTCATGCCCCCATCGTTGGATTTCTTGAAGTAAACTTCGTAACTCCCAGTTCGGTAATCGTTCCAAACAACATAGATTATATCTCCGTCTGCGATAATATCTCCATCCCTCGATAAGTTTATGGCATAGGTCAGCCTGAGATCCTCGCTCCACCCAGTTGGGTTTGACATAATCTCATTAGATGATCCTAAATCATTTTCAATATGTTCCTGTATTATATTCGAACCTATTGAATTGATAATTGGTAGAATTAAAACTAACCCAATGAGGAAAACTCCCACCTTCAATGAAGTTATTCTTGTTTGTTTCATTAGTTTGTTCATTGAATATAATATATGTTTTAGGTTGTTAATTACATTTTCTATCATTCAATTCTATATCTTGCGGCTTACATATCAAACATGTAACATCAAACACATAACGAAAAAGGGAGTTTGAACTCATCAATTGCAACAAATTATTATTGTGATAAAAGCGGTTTAAAATACTCGATATTGCATTTGGGCTAGTAAGGGAGTGATTTCATGAAAACAAGGGGAAATAATCTGCTTAATGTGTGCTTTGCCAATAGAATGTTTGCCATCATAACGGCTTTAGCGATGGTGTGTACTAGCCTATCAGCGTTACAGGTTCTCGGCGATATGTCGGCAGATGAAAACTTTATCGCCTATGGCGATGTCGAAGATAATATCGCACTCGACACACCGGGATCATCAGGACCATCAATACCCCCACCTGATCTTAAACTATTTGATTTCGGTCTTGGTTCTGAGCATGAGCAGATACTGCCGCCCTGGCCCCCAGAACCACCAATGGATGAAATGCCTCCTGAGTTCGAGGAACCTGAAGAACCGGTTGTCGAACCGATACCATTGATCTCACCAGAGGAAGACGTTTTCCCGTCGATGCCTTACGCTCCTGGCGAGAAGCCGAGAGTAGAATATAATATTACTCTGGCTGATATCAATTGTCCGACTGGCATCCCACATGTTGGAGATAGAAGACCCCTACAGATTTTCCTGGAGAACCACGTATCGACGATTTACACTGTAACCACTGAGATATCTGTGATCCAGCCAGACGGTTCTGAAGTGTTTCTGGGCACCCTTGGCTATACTATACCAGGTGAGATGACGAAGGAAAGAACATTGACATGGGAACCAGAGCAGGGCGGAGAGAACACGATAATCATGAAGATTAGTTATGAGGAGAATGGCGTGTTGATTGAGTATACTAAAGAAGTTGGGTTTTATGTTCTTCGCGGCACGGAAGACTGGGGTGGCGGAAGGACCATTCCAGATGGGGATACCTGGACACGCCCTCCACTAGACTGGGGTGATGACCCCTGGGAACAATGTCCATATGAGATTTATTTGTATGATGGAGATTTGATAATAGAGCCAGGCGGCACCCTGGTATTTGAGGAAAATCAATACGGATGTAGGGCTGAACTCATAATCAACGGTGAAGGCCCTGCAGGAGAAGCAGGTTACTGGGGTATCGACATCCAGAAAGGCGGAGCCAAAGAGGGTATTTTTGAGATTCATGACGAATCTATAGTTCGAGCTACAGCTGGTTTAAAATCAAATACATATCAATTCAATGTCCATGGCTCCTTGACGATTGATAGCAGAAGCGTTGTAAAATGGATATACGGTGACGACAGCATCGCTGCTAACCCTGGTGGCATTCATCTTTATCCAGATTCGACCTGTACTATTTCTGATGGAGCGAAAGTATCACATGGATGGACGCACAATATCTTTGTCGAAGGCAACGCTGCCCTTACGATTAGCGACAGCGATGTTGAAGGAGCAGGCGATGGAGGTACTCTCGGTCACGGCATCTATGTGACCAACGGTGCCAGTCCGATCATCGAGAACAACAACTTTACCTCAAATGAGGACGGCGGAATTTACATAGATACGCCCATGGACGAGAAGATTTTTAACAATTCCTTCGTGGGTAATTATGAAGGAATCTACTGTGAAGGCACTTCGCCAAATATCGAGAACAATACGTTTCTGGGCAATGATTACGGCATCGTACTTGATCTCTGGGCTCCTGGTGGTTCTACTCCTCTAATCCAAAATAATACGATTTCAGATGGGCACCGGCAAGCTATATTAGGCTATTGGAGTTCCAATCCTATAATTCTCAATAATACAATAGAGCGCAATGGTTATGGCATTGATCTCACTGGCTCGACATCGGACACACTGGTGAAAAATAATACAATAAGATATAACACTTTTGGAATATGGACCTATCAAGGATCGCCAGTAATAGTCGAAAACACGGTAACTTTCAATGAAAATAGAGGGATGTGGTTCCAACAGTCCAGCCCTCTTATCAAAGAAAATGAAATATCGTACAACTCTGTTAAAACGCTCTTCTTTGATGATGTGGAATCTGGTGCAGGAAACTGGATAGCAGAAGGTCTCTTCCACATAGTTGACGATGATACAAGCCCCCCGAACAGCTACAGCCCGACGCACAGTTGGTGGTACGGAGATGATGCTACAGGAAATTATGATACCCCTGGCGTAGCAAATGAGGGATATATTTATTTGGAGCCTATTGATTTAACCGATGCTGTAAATGCCACACTGACATTTCAGAGTTGGTATGAGACAGAGCCAGATGGAATAGAGAAGGACCAGCGGTGGATATATCTCTGGAGCGGTACAGGTGGTAAAGATGTGCAACTATACGACGACGAAATGAAGACGTGGATTCAACACAGCATCGATATCTCGGAGTTTGCTGGTGATAGTGAGGTCGGAATTGCCTTCTGTTTTTATACAGTGGATGAGTTCAATAATAATTATCAGGGCTGGTACATTGACGATATTCGAATAACCTATACGAATGCCAGTGTCGAGGGATATGGGATTTTCTGCCAGGATGCTTCCGAGCCTATTATTCAGAATAATCTAATATCGCTCAACAATGTTGGAATCGCCTGCTACGAGAACTCCAACCCCACAATAACAAAGAACAACATCACCAGCAGCATGAATATTGGTGTTTACGTCAATGCTTCTTCCCCATTAATTAAAAGCAATAACATTACCTCCAAGACAATCATTCACTATGTAGACCCGCCGAATCCAAACACTAATCCTTTCTATGTTCTCCCAAGCATTACCCCCTACCCAACGACAATAAATTTAGACTCGATAGTATTTGAGCCATCCTATGGTGAACCAGCAATCCCTGACGAGTTGAGAATAGATTCCTATCCTGATGATTCAGTAGGAAGCTATATTGTCCAATTCATTGGTCCGACACAGCAAGATTGGCTATCTGAATTGGAACTGCTGGGTGTAGATATTTATACATATCTGCCATACCTCGCCTATATCGTTGGAATGGATGCTACCACAAAAGAGAGTGTTGCTTCTCTGCCATTTGTGAGATGGGTAGGCATATATCAGCCAGCTTATAGGATAGATCCAAGACTTCAGACCGAAACGAATCAAACAAATATCACTGTTCTTACTGTCAATAACGGTGATGTAAACACTATTATTAATCAAATAGAGAGCATGAGCAATGAGATTTATTCTCAATGGGAATTCAGCTTTTATAAGGGTGTGAGAATCAATGTGGATGTGGAGAACATCTCTGAAATTGCAAAGCTGTCCAACATATATTGGATAGAACCATACATTCCACCAGAAATATTTGACGAGGTCTCTTCTGAAATAGTAGGTGGTATTTGGTCACCAGGACAACCTTGGGGCGGTGTAGGGTCATATGTTAATAGCTTGGGATATGATGGTAGTGGTGTAATAATTTCTGTAATAGACACAGGCATAGACACTGGTGTTGATGATCCTGGGATAAATGGTGACATACACCTTGACCTGGACAATAGAGTGGACGACTTTATTGATTACACTGAAGTTGACATAACCGATGGTATAGGAGAAGATGAAAATAGCCACGGCACACATTGTGCAGGAATCATAGCAGGGAACGGTGCAGTTGAAACACCTGATGCGGACGGCTATCTGTATGGAATGGGAGTTGCACCAAACGCACACCTGCTTTCTCAACGAATATTTGATGTCGAGGGAATAATCTCTTTCCCGGATGGGGGATTAACTGAACTAACTACATGGGCAACTCAACATGATGCAAAGATTAGCAGCAATAGTTGGGGTAGTGCCACAGGAGGAGCTTACACGGTCGCCTGCTACGAGTTCGATAGACTTGTACGAGATGCCAATCCTGCCGCCTTTGGTGATCAGCAGCATATCATTGTGTTCGCAGCGGGGAATAGTGGGTGGGGCGGAGGTCCTGCGTCATATGGAACCATCGGAAGTCCTGCAGCTGCTAAGAATGTCATCGCTGTTGGTGCTAGCTTGAACTATAGGCCAGATATAGAAGGTTGGCCTGCCGATAGCATTGACGCGATTGCTGGTTTCAGTAGCAGAGGACCTTGTGAGGATGGGCGAATCAAACCAGACATAGTGGCACCAGGCACTTGGATTTCTTCGGCTCTTTCTAGTGCCTCCTATGGCCCATTTTGGTCATTGCATGGCGCAATTGACGATGATTATGCATGGAGTTCTGGCACAAGTATGGCCTGCCCGCAGGTTTCTGGAGGTGCAGGGTTGTTTGTTCAATATTACGAAGAACTCTCTGGAAATTATCCGAGTCCTGCATTGACAAAGGCAGCGTTGATAAATGGCGCAGTAGATATGGAACCCGTCTCTGACCCAACTTATGGTGCCCATTCTACGGGCTCAATACCGAACAATGACGAGGGCTGGGGCAGACTGGATTTGGTTAATGTTCTTGAACCATCTACAGGAGTGATCTACGAGGATCAAGAACATCTTTTTACAGAGTCGGGAGATATTATGCAACATTCTGTCCCAGTAGGCGACATCACAGTGCCTTTCAAGGTCACTCTTACCTGGACAGATGCCCCCGGAGCTGTAAATGCTAACCCAGCATTGGTCAATGATCTGGATCTAAAGGTGACGGCACCAGACGGTAAAGTCTACTATGGCAATCAGTTCACCAACGGTTGGTCAGATTATTCAAAAACGAAGAAGGATTATATCAACAATGTAGAAAGTATCTACATAAATCCCACGGAAGTTATGCTCGGAACATACACTGTAGAAATCATAGCTGCAAACATTGCTGAAGATGCTATTTATAGTACACCAGAGATCGACCAGGATTATGCTCTTGTTTACACATATGGTGAACCGACTAGTGAGTGTGTAATCCAGTTTGACAAAACAGCATATAAATCTGATGATACAGCAAAAGTAACGGTAGCAGATATAGATTTGTGCTCATCAGGAACCGTGCAAATTAACGCTCTTAGTAGTGACGCGCTGGACCTCGAGTTTATAACTCTTACAGAAACACCGGCAGATAGCGGGATATTTGAAGGAACTATCCAAATAAGTCTAGGGGGTGCTATAGTCAACGATGGAGAACTACAGGTCGCAGAAGGGGACACAATAATAGTTCTCTACAATGATGCTATAGATAGTGCATTAATAGACGATATGCCACCAATCATATCGGACATCAAAGTTGTTATAGAGCCACAGGAGTCCATCAAAGTGACATGGAGTACAAACGAAGACAGTGACAGCGTGGTTGGTTACGATACAACTATACCCCCATCATTAGTTGCTACAGACATGAAAATGCTCACAACCCACACGGTCCCTCTAGACCAAATAGTATGTGGGTTGACATATTACTTCCAAGTCCAATCTACTGATGTTGCAGGGAATACAGCCGTGGATGACAAATTAGGCTTGTATTATCAATTCGGAGCACTTGAGTTTGATTCTGGATCCGGCATATATGTTACGGAAGTGTGCGCTCCTGATATTTTCAAGAACAACATCACAGAGAATTATTACGGGATAATCGCAACTAAAGGTTCTTCCCCTACAATCTCAGATAATAACACTATCTCCAAAAATAAGTATGGCATTTATTGTGAATATGGATCCCCAGCATACATCGCATACAATAATATAACCAATAATACAGGCACTGGAATTTGGGCTAAATCAGGTAACGTGACAATTCTCAACAATACCATTTCTCACAACAATTGGAGTGGCATAGTCACCCCTGATCAGGAAATGTCAATCCTCGGCAATAACATAACAGAAAACAATTATGGAGGGATATACATTGACTCTGGTAGGCCCATAGGTATACCCATGGGTCATCAATCTCCGATTATTGATAGTAACTTCATATCTTCCAATAATTATGGTATATCATGCTACCCGGCTCCTGGCGGCCAAAATTTTATGATTTACAACAATACTATAATTAACAACAGGTTTTTCGGTTTAAAATCTGTGGGGTCATCTTCATCTCCTCCAAATACTCCAAAAATTCTTGGCAACAACATAACCTTAAATAAATACTACGGAGGCGTGATATGCATTGGCAAAAGTCCAATTATTGCTAATAACAACATAACAAAAAATGAGAACTGCGGCATATATATCTCCTCCAGCTCTGCCCTACAGATTCTCAATAACAATATCTCGGAAAACGAGAATGGTATTGCATCTCTTTATTGGTCTGAACCTTCTGTTCAGGGAAATAATATAACAAAAAACAACTACGGTATCATTTCTGGCTTTAAATCTAGCCCTACAATAGAAGCCAACAATATAACAGAGAGCGTTTATTCTGGAATCTACTGCTATGATCAGACTACTCCAAGAATATCTTTCAATAATATAACTACTAGTAATTGTGGCATATATTCCACACAACGTTCCTCATCAATCATAACTCAAAATAATATCAGTTATAACAATTATGGCATCTGTTGTAATGAAACCTCTACTGACTATATTGACAAGAATAACATAACCGATAATGGCTACGGCATCTATTGCACCTCTCGTCAAGATATGGTAGGCGGCATTCGTGTGGACACTGGAACTTACAAAGTAGTCTACTTATCATTTGGGTTTGAAGGCATAGTAGGTATGGAAAATAGGAATTTATTAATGGGCGAAATGGTCGATTGGCTAGATCCTGGTTTGGGAAGTGATGCAGTATTGTTGGTTGACGATGCTGATGGAACAGTCATGCGTTCAAAGTATGAGCAATCATTATTTAGTATTGGCATAAATTATGATATCTGGAACAATGAATTTCTGGGAAGTCCGCCTCTAGAAACTTTATTGGCTTATCCTGTGGTGATATATTTTACTGGAGGGGTGGCACCATTCTATAGTCCATTAACTGGTGCTTTCTTCACATTATTACCTTCCGAGCAAGCAAATCTATCTACTTATTTAGATGGAGGTGGGAAATTGCTTCTGTCTGGTCAAGGCATAGGCTCTGACCTTATTGATTGGAGGACAGGGCCTTCCTTCTATCGCGATTACCTTCATGCAGAATACGAGAGAGATGTTTCCAACATGTTTGGTCTTGTTGGCGTTGAAGGCGATCCGATTACAGACGAAATATCTGTTGATATCACTGGCGATACACCTCTATATGCTCAATTGCAGCCAGATGTGATTAAGCCGTATGACGAGTATGCAACTCCAATATTTACTTATGAACAGTTTGATTTTCCCACAATCATAAACAATACGATAGCCTCAAACTCGAATACGGCAATATATTGTGAGTACTCTTCACCATCAATATCTGGAAACAATATCTCCTTGAATAACAATGGCATATATATGGTAGGAAGTAAGAATTGCACAATAACAAACAACACAGCACACTTAAACAGCGAATTTGGCATCTACCTCGTCGAGTCCAACACCAACACCATAGCCAACAACACCGTCTCGAACAACGATTACGGCATTGGTCTCTACACCACCAATAATAACACCATCACCAACAACACAATATCAGAAAATAACTATGGAATTTATTCTAGTCAATCTTCGCCCCTGATAATCAACAATATAATAGGCGGCTATTACCCAGACATTTATTATGTTGAGAATGAAACTGTTTATGGCCCCACAGTATTTGGCGAAACATCCTTCAATATTGGTTACACAAACATAATTGATTGTACTCTATGGGTGGATGAAGATGAGTTCGGTTCAACACCCTGGGACTGGTGGGTGATGACAGAAGATGTAGACTACACTCTTGATTATGCCACTGGCGAGGTGACAATGCTTTGGGAATTATGGGACGACTGGTATGTACATGCTTGGCTCAATTACACTATAGAAGACATCATAGCAGGCAACACATTTGGAATATATTCCTATCTCTCAGCACCCACTATAACCAATAATACAATAGGCAGTGGTCATGAGTTCATAGAAAATAAGGTGGTATTTGAATCTCTTGCAGGTGGTGAAACAGGACCGTTTTACTTAGGACATGAGGACATACTCAATTGTACACTTTATATTATAGATGCAACAGCGACCTGGTACAAAATGGAGGAATGGATTGATTATACTCTCGATTATGCCACTGGTGGAATAATTACATCACCATTGAATATTGGAGATGCTCTTCATGCCTATTACAACTACACAATCCCAGGAGCCAACACATATGGAATATATTCTGTCAGCTCAGATCCCAAGATAGACAATAATACAATAATCGCTAATGAAGAAGAAGGCATATATATTGACAACCTGGCTGATTACACTCTTATTCCGATTATCGACAATAATACCATTGTAGGGAATAAAGATGGTGTGAAAATAATCAATGCCTTTGCCACGGTTAAAATGAATGATATACTGTCTAACAAAGGTTCTGGCATTTACATGGAGCAAAGTAAGGGCGAAATATACCTGAACATAATACAATATAATGCTAAACCGCGTGATTTAGATCCATCATTTACAGGAATCAATGTCATGTCATCAACAGACATATGGATTCACCACAACAATGTTTCTCATAATAGCCAGAACATATACCTTCATTCGTCTTCAAACATCAATATCGAATGGAACACAATAGTTGATGCAAGTAGGGTGATTCTACCATATCCGACACCACCTCCACAACGAGGAATGTATTCGATTTCGTCACAAATGACAGCAACCAATAACATAATATGGGGAACTCAAATTGGTATGGATATAGTCAATGCTGACAGTGACACAATAATCAGTTACAACGAGCATTATACAGCATCTGAAGAAACACCACTGTACGGCATACAACTGAATAACGCGGCAGTACACCTGAGTTGGAATATATACGACGATGTAGGAACAGGAATTTCCTGCAATGACGGTTCTGACGCTATGATATCAGACAATACTATCGTGAACTGTTATCACAACGGTATTTATTCTGGATGGTCAAGCCCAACCATCACCTCCAACACGATTAACAGCAACGGTGAATGGGGTATATTCTGTGAGTATGCCGAACCAACGAACGCAGGACTGAATGGTGCCGACCTTGCCGCAGATAATCCGGGTCTTGGTGACAATGGGCTTGGAAGAGCAACTCAGTATTGGACACTCCAAGTTCAGGTGACGGTTGGTGGTATCGGTGATCCCGGACATTATGTGGAAATATGGGACAATGTAGGTGCCTTACCAATATACGTTGGCTACACCGGGTTCGATGGATACTCTCAGATTGTAGATGTGCCGCAATATGCGATTGAGAACGGCGGAGCAACGATAGATTTCATCAATCCGTACCACATCCAAGTAGATTATATCCATGATCGGTACCCATGGGTTTTGTCTAATTATTTGGAAGTATTTGATCTATAGACTAACCCTGGACTATAAACAATGGGGTGAAAAAATCACCCCACCTTTCCTTTTTTAATTTATTTTTGACTGCCAAATACTCTTTTTTAATGTAGATTAAAAAGGGGTCACACAGCCCTGGCTAGTAGTGCTCATCCCCCCGCCATGCTAGCACATCCGAATCAAATGCTTAACTTGTTATGCCTTGAATCGCATTAGATTTTCTGGTCGCGTATAAATGAAGAGAAAACACGCAACCAGAATATGACCCATACTGGCAACTACTGGGACCCCAATCGGCTATTACCTGCCCATCCCATTAGCAGGTAATAACCAAACTCACTAAACTCACCAAACTCAATGCAACTATCCAACATACCTCAGCGACTCTGCCGGTGATGTCTTGGATGCGTTCTGGGCCGGTAAGATGGTGCACAGGATGGTGGCGATGTATGCGATGAGGGTGACCAGGGCTATCTTTCCCCAGGGGATCACATATTCGATATTGCCTCCCATTCCACTCACCATCACGTTGAATATCTCGTACGATACCATGATGCCGGCCAGCGTTCCCATGACCACACCCATCGTGGCAATGAACAGGATCTCGATAAGGAAGGCGTTGCGAATATTCTTTCTCTTGAAACCGATAGACCTGAGAATTCCTATCTCCGGGGTTCTCTCGACAACCGAGCGGATGGTTATTATGCCCAGGCCGGCAACTCCGACGACCAGGCCCATGTACAGGTAAAGCTCGAATAGAACGAACATGGAATTTATCATCTCCATGCTGGCCTCCGCCATGTCCCTGAATATCATGGTGTTCAGCCCCAGGTCGGCAAAGTCCTTCTCCAGAAGGTTAGCTACCTCTTCTATGTCATGGCCTTCATGGACATCCACCATGAAAAGGAAGTTCACCATGCCCTCATGGCCGAAGTCCATGAGAACATTCTCCCTGGAAATGAAGGCACCGTTCAGGGCGCTCTGGTCAACTATGCCAGCCAGCTGGTATTCATCGGTTACGTTGCCGCTCAGGGTGGTGAAGGTGACATGGTCCCCTATCTCTATCCCTGTTATCATGGTCATCATGCTGTTCAGCACCATGTAATCGGAGCCTGGCTCCATGATGGCATCCCATACTTCCTCCTCACTGGCGAAGTTGTCCATCATCAGGGTGAACTCGAATTGCCTCCCTTCATAGAAATCACTGTCAATACCGTAAACCGGGGTTCCCGAGCTCATTAAGCCGAAGCCGAAGCCCATGTGGGCCCCCGAATCCTCGGGAGCATCGGTGTTGTTCATATCGGGACTATAAGTCTGGGCAACCTGGGAAATATCTGCATAATCCAGCGCATCCGATGTGATGCTGACCATCGACATGGTTGACTGGTCAAAGTAGGAAGCGTTGTTGATGTCCATGACCGGATTCTGCACCTGGGCTAGTATGTCGTATCCGCCCCCCTGTTTCAGTGTTTCCTCGTCCAGGTCCATGACGAACATGTTGGAAAATACGGACAACATGACTATCATGTAGACGACAAGCGCGAACATGGCCACGCTCATTCCGGTCCTGAACTTCTTGCTGAGAGGATATGAAACCGCTACCATCACTGTTGGCCTGAACTTCTTCATGCTGCCGAAGACCTTGACGATTCCCATGATGACCGGCCTTGAATTGTACATGACCAGCAGCACCAGGCTGAGGACTATGAGAACGCCCGATAAGATGAAGGGCATTTCCATGCTCTCATCTCCGGCATCCCCGAAGTAGGTCTTTATGGCGTAGTAGGTGTAGAGGAAGACGCTCAGGCTGGCCCCGGATACCGATATTCTATCGCCCACCCATCTCCACAATATCATGCACAGGCCGGTTATCAATCCTGAGGGTGCCAGCAGTTTGACCATGAACTCGTTGTCCCACTGCTGCCAGATCATAATTGTCGATGCGACCACCATAAGTACACCCAGAATCGGAAGCTTCCAGCTTTTTCGGTCGCTGGGCGGCTCATCGATTCCCCTTATGGCCCTTATTATGTTCAGCTTGCTTATCTTCCAGGAGGTCAGGAGGATGGTGCCGAAGGTGATGGCAAAGCCCATTGAAAAGGCGGTTATCAGGCTGAATGTCTCGAAATGGAAGGGTATGACAATATCGGCCAGTATGGTCGCGATGTTGTTGATCATGTAGATCAAAAAGGCCCCGAGAATAACACCGAACAGAGTGCCCAAGGCACTGGCCACCGAGCCATACGTTAGCCCTTCAAAGAGGAAGGACTGCATAAGATGGCGGCGCTTCATGCCCACGGCACGGGCCATGCCCAGTTCCGATTTCCTTTCCTCGGCCAGCATGGTGAAGATGTTTATTATCAGAATGACTCCGGCTATGATGGCGAAGGAGCCGAATATGGTGAGGAAGGTGGAGAGCATGTCGTTGATGTCCCTGGCCATTTCCAGGCTATCCTGCTTGACGGCATCCACTTCAATGATGTAAGTATAATCATAATCGGCCGTTACAACGTCCCCCATCTGAAGCGGGCTGAAGAATATGATGGTGCCAGCCGCCTCGTTAATCTCGTACATGGTGTCCGGAAGAAGCGTGCCGTTATGTTCCAATTCCAGTGTGCCGGATATGATATTGCTGTTGTCCAGCACCGCGAAGGTCTGGTTGGGCATTGCGTATGGAACAGGAATTTCATCGGCAGTGAAAGACAGGTCGGTTATCAGGGGCTCGATGGCCGCCATGACCTCCTCGCTGTTCTCCACATCCTCCACCCCTCCGATGGCCGATACCTTGATGTGAGTCAGCATTCCCTGCTGCTGGAACATCTCCTGGGCCGTGTCCAGGTTGACAAAGAGATTGTAGGTGTCCATACCCATTCCGATTCCCGGGTTATATCTTGTCTTTCCCACGTCATCGGCTATGTGCCTGATGGTTACCGTCCGGCTCTGGATATCGCCGTAGCCCATGTACGTCGAGCCAAGGGTGTAGGTGAGCATGAGAGTATCGCCCTCCTCCGCGCCCAGGTTCTCGGCCAGCGCCCAATTCATGATGGTGTCGTTGGCCCCCAGGTCATTTCCCTGGATGGAGCTTCCATCCATCTTCGTAAAGGTTCCGAAGTCCAGGTCCTCGGCCGCGTCAAATCCCACGATATTCACGGTAGGCTCGAAGAGGCCGGTTCCAGTATGCCGCGTGCTCACGGTTTGGGAATACAATGGCGCCATGCCGTCCGTCAAGCCCGCCAGTTGCGTATCACTGTCCAGCATGGTGTAAATTGACTCGTCGAAGGGCATCCTGTTCTCGCCCTCTATGACTATGTCGATGAGCTCCAGGCTGTCGTAGGTTTCCTCCACGATGAAATACTCGATGGAATCTCCCACCACCATGGATGCACAGATGATGGATGTTCCCACCAGCAGGCCGGCAATTGATATTATCGAATGGCCCTTGTGCCTGAAGAAGTTGCGCATTCCCAGCCTGGCTATCACACGGTTGTAAAT
>JAGLSY010000032.1 GCA_023135545.1 Thermoplasmata archaeon
TTCCCAGGTCCAATAAGTATTCTTATTATGAAGTGGCGGTCAACCCGCCCGACGGCCAGACTCTTTACCCGGTCATCAACTATTCTGTATCCAGAAATTCGGCTTTTGTTGCGCTCTTCGATGAAATCGGCCTGGCAAACTTCGGTACCGGCCTGGATTTCGAGGAGAATTACACCACCTACACCCACAGGGACCAGTACGGCTCTCTGATCATCCACGAGGCTCCGACCACTGCAATCGAATTCAATGCAGAGGTTGACAACAGCCTTGAGATCACGCTGTCCAGGGATACCGGGGCACTCAAAAGCGGCAACGCGGTCATCGTGGGCAACGAGGATGTCAGCGGAACCTTCATTCTCCAGGGAGATGCTAGTGCCACAATTCTCGGCAGGTCATTGACCTTCGAGGTCGGGGAAGGTGGAAGAGTAATATTCAGGGCCAACCCGGAAGGCGAGGCGGCCATCGGCCAGGCAATATCAGAAGGCGTTGTAGGCGCTGAAATGTTCATCTCCGACGACGGCTACAACCTTCTGGAGGATATCGTGGTCTTTGACGAGCTGACCTTGCAGACCATCGCCGCGGACCCGGAAATCGACCTGAAGATATCGGGAGACCTGGCTGGCGGTAAGGTCGTGGTCGTGCACGTTGACAAGGAAATACTCAAATTCGACTCTCCGGACGACATCGGCGTCAAAATTGACGACCAGTACATCGAAAAGGGAGCCGGCCTCAGCGAAACCCTTTACGAGGATGGCGCGGACCACGTTTACTTCATAACCGAGAACGAGTTCGGATACGATGTAGTAATTTATCTATCACATTTCTCAGAACACATGATAACTATAGGCAGTGCGGAACAGGAAATCGGAATAGATGGCTATGCAACCTTCTTATCGGCTCTGGCGATGGTGGGCATCGCGGCCGTTGCTTTGATCTACAACAAGGATTGAATCAAGGCTTTGCCATCAATCTGCCGCTTGTTATGTAGCTATAGCTGGAGCTTTAGTTTTGGGTTCCCTATTATTGCAAATTGACCGAGAATACTCTGTCTTTTAAGTCAGAGATGAATCGGTCTGCAATAACAAGAACACCGCCGTATGTCCATCAATAACCAATAAATGGACGCAGAGTTTAAACCTCTGCGAGTTGGGACATATGGCAGCTGGAATGTGAACTTCCAGGACAGAATAGTAACGCCAGGTCATTTATGGCCTGGTAGTTTACTTGGGAATTCATCTCTTATCTGTCTCCAGAATGATCCGGCCTCTTATTTGTAGCATAATCAGGTTTCTTACTGGTAGCTGGTTTGCAATAGAGCCGCACCACATCCCTTGCTTTAGCAGTTGCACCGTCATTGTTCAGAACCTTGTTATCTGTTTTAATCTTGTAGATGTAGAGCTTTCTGCGCCCGATCTCCAGGTCGTCGCCCACCGCGAACTCATCATCCGGCTCTGTCAAAAATGATGTCGGAATAGTTTTCTGGACCATATTGATGGAAACCTTGATCACCAGCTCGTTGAAGTACCGGGTCCACAGGGTTTTGATTTCCTCGGCCTTGGCCTTTTCAACCCTTATGGTCCCGGAGGGAGAATCCACCTCTATCCCGGTCACCTGGACGCAGGTGTCGCCTATCATTATCTCGTCGCCAAGTTCCAGTTTCTGGTCCTTCTCAAGCTCGATAGTGGTCCTCTCGGATTCCTCCACCTGGCTTATGATGGTCCTGACCGATACCATGACCGGTATTTCCAGCTCGAAATCGAATGCCTTCTCACATACAGGGCACTTGACCAGGGCCTTTATCTTCCTCTTGCCGGTCTTTTTGCCCTTGATTACGCGGCATATCGACTCGGCACCGCAGAAGGTGCATGTGGCATAGAGAGATGACGGAACGTCCATGGAGAGAGGGGAAAAGGCCATGATTTAAGAAACTACCTATCTTAGATGATGAGGGTGTTAGAAGGTGAGGGATTGCTTATAGAATTACATAAAACAATATATATACTCTAAACAAGTTTATGACATATCTTAAAGGGGTTGAAAGAGATGAGGAAGATTGGAGTCCTATTCCTGTGTGTTATGCTGGTATCCAGCTCGATCTTTGTAATGTTTGACTTTAGTGAGGTTGTTGAAGGCACAGGTAATCCCGAAGACCTTTCAGATGAGGATTGGAATGCCATCAACGGTCTCATCAAAGAAGCTCAATATCACTTAACCAAGCACGACCCAAGCAAGGGTTTTGTAGGTTCCAATTCTAAATGCGGCTTTGGCATGATCTTTAATGAAAGCGGTGTTTCAATTTCCCCCAACACAGAGAATGGATGGTCGTGGGATATTGGTCTCTCAGGTTTTGGATACAGTGGCCAGGTATCGCCTATTACTGCAAAACCCCAATTATCCGTGGATAAGAACCATATTAATTATGAATATTCCCCTCAGCTTACAGAATGGTATATCAATGATGAAAGAGGAGTTGAGCAGGGGTTCACAATTGAATCCCCCCCACAGCTAAGAATTAATGCGCCTCTAGTCATTGAGATGACTCTTGAAACATCACTCACACCAAGAGCAATAGACAATGGAGAATCAATCGGGTTCTATGACAATTCAGGAGAACATATCCTGACATATAGGGACCTTGTAGTCATTGATGCATTAGGCCAAGATGTTTCTGCCTGGCTTTCTCTATCAGAAGCTTCAAAAATGTCAATTCATATTGATGATACCTCAGCAGCATATCCCCTAAAAATAGATCCGCTCATTACCACCGAGGTAAAGAAGCTCACAGCCAGTGACGGCGCAGCAACTGACATGTTTGGCTATTCAGTTTCCATATCCGGTGACACCATCGCGGTCGGCGCACGCTATGATGACATCGGCGGAAACATGAGCCAGGGCTCTGCATATGTTTTTGAGCGTAATAATGGTGGTGCTGACAACTGGGGCGAAGTCAAGAAGCTCACAGCCAGTGACGGTGTAGCAGGGGACTATTTCGGCAATCCTGTTTCTGTTTTTGATGATATCCTTGTTGTTGGAGCATGCGTTAATGATGCTGGCTCTGCATATGTTTTTGAGCGTAATAATGGTGGTGCTGACAACTGGGGCGAAGTCAAGAAGCTCACAGCCAGTGACGGTGTAGCAGGGGACTGTTTCGGTTCTGTATCTATATTTGCTGATACCATCGTAATCGGAGCTAGTTGTGATGATGTTGGCGCAAACAACAGTCAGGGCTCGGCGTATGTGTTTGAGCGTAACACAGGAGGTATGGATAATTGGGGACAAGTAACCAAGCTTACCGCCAGCGATGGCGCAGCAGATGACTATTTCGGCGATTCTGTGTATATCTCCAGTGACACCATCGTGGTCTCTGCAGACGGCGATGATATCGGGGCAAACTCGAATCAGGGCTCGGCGTATGTGTTTGAGCGTAACCAGGGGGGTGCTGATATTTGGGGCCAGGTCACAAAATTAACAGCCAGCGACGGCGCAGGAGGGGACTGTTTCGGCTGGTCTGTTTCTATATTTGACGACACAATCGTAATCGGAGCTAATGCTGATGATGTTGGAGCTAATAATAATCAGGGTTCTGCATATGTGTTTGAGCGGAACACTGGCGGCGCAGACAACTGGGGCGATGTGAAGAAGCTCACAGCCAGCGACGGCGCAGGAGGGG
>JAGLSY010000320.1 GCA_023135545.1 Thermoplasmata archaeon
AGTTTAGGCTTAGCTTTGGCCTTAACCTTGGCCTTCGCTTTTGGTTTGGCCTTTGGCTTAGGTTCCTCTTCTTTCTTTGCTTCAGGAACCTCAGCCTCGACATGTTCTTCCTTTACCTCAGCCATTACTTCCTCTTCTTCTACAACCTCTTCGGCCACATCGGCTTCTTCTTCAACCGGTGCTTCTGCCTCCTCCGGCTCATCCATCGTGAACTTGATCTCCTCATCCTCGCCAGTAGCTTCCGGAACCTCCGGCCCCAGACTTTCCTCCATCACCGTGATGTATTTTGGGTCAACCTCATCTGTCAGGAAAACAGTGGTGCCGGCTCTCATTATGACCAGGCCGTCCTCTATCATGGCCTTGGTGTCTATCTTCATGATTATCGGGAAAGGGTCCCGCACACGGCCAGCATCCAGGGCATTCTCGTAGGCCTTGCTGAGGTGCACCCGCTTCCTGTCGGAAGGCTTGAGACCGGTTTCCATCAGGATGTCCAGCTCCTCCTTGGTGGTGGGGTAAAACAACTCATCCGGAATGTCCCTTGTCGGTAAGTCCAGGTCTATGTCAACCGAATGGGCGTAGGTGGCCCTTATCTTGCCGTCCCTGAATTGATACCTGCCTTTCGGGTCGGTATCAATTACCGCGAGAATATGATGAGACCTGAGCCAGCGGAACCTGCCCTGCCTTATCTGGACTGCATCCACAAAGGACTTCAGGTCAACCCAGCCGTGATCGTCCATGTCCAGGTTGTACCTCTCGGGAAAATGTCTGAGGACTCCGGCCATGGTCCTGCCTATTATGTCCAGCTCCTCCTGGTTCAGGAAGAATCTGCCTTTCTCGCCGCAAATCGGGCACTCTTCAGCTCTAAAATAGCCATGGGTTCTGCACTCTCTTAGCATAAAACATACACCCTTTTTCATTCCATAAACCCGCTCTCAATTAATAGCTTTTGGTTAATTTTAAGGACCCCGCCCTTCGGACGGGGGTTCCAGTGTTTCCCAGCATGGGTGATAGCAAAAAACTACATGGCGGGGGGTGGTAGGAGGGCATGGACACACCAGCTCCAGAAGTTTCAGCGAAATTCCATCTCTTTCGAGCTGAGAATTTCAAGGCCCAGCTCCTCGCAGATTGCCTTTAATTCCCTCAACCTGGGTTTGGAAAGGGCCTTCCTGTGGAAATAGACACCCTCCACGCCGGGCGTTTTCTCCATTATCTGCTCTATCATGGCCTCGTCCAGGCTGTCAGTGGCATATCCCGGAACCATGTGGCCGAAGGATATTTTATGCTCCAGCGCGACATCTGACATCCTGGGCATGTAATGGCCCCCGCCAATTCCCATCGCCACAATGTCATCCCCGGTAGCCAGTTCGGAATCCAGCGACAATATGGTTTTGGCTATTGCGGTAGCCGGCTCCTTCTCGGGCCAGGCCGATTCGTCACTTCCAATCTCGATGAAGAATAAGGGTGAGCCATTGTAGGGGCCGTGGTGGGTGGCCTCGAAGGAAATCTTGAAATCCAGTTCCCGGGCATTTCTTGCCAAAGTGACAAGGGCATGGGTCATCTCCCTGGGGGCCGAGGGCACCAAAGTCCCGGGGCGGCCGCCGTAATCTGCCGAGGAGTAATTTCCGAGAGGGTGTACCGTGAGTGTCCGAAGTTTTGATTCGCT
Organism: Thermoplasmata archaeon; assembly: GCA_023135545.1. GTDB lineage: Archaea > Thermoplasmatota > Thermoplasmata > SG8-5 > JAGLSY01 > JAGLSY01. Next base: position 1,664 of record JAGLSY010000320.1, read on the forward strand.
CCTGTGCCTCGATGCCACAATAATAACATCCGGCTCTATGCCCAGCTCATCCTTAACTTTCCTGTCCAGGTCGTCATAATAGAGGTGGATGTCATCGATAAGTATCATGGTGAAGCCGCCGGTCCTGTGAACCGGGTTGCCGTCAAAGGTTCCGGCCTCTTGCCAGTCCCTCATTCCCAAAAACTCCTCCCTTATGTTCATGCTCGCGATGTCTTCTTTGGAGGTCAGAATCAATTTCATGCTTATACATCCTGGCTCTCGCGCTTCGAGAGATAAAGGATGTCATCATGGAAGAAATAACCCCGGTCCTTGAAAAGATCAATGGATTCCTGGCTCTGGTTCTCGATGAGGACCGTTATGATCTTCAATCCCCTGCTGTCCAGATGCTTCTCGATGCTTTCCACGAGAGCTTTTGCGACGCCCTTTCTTCTCCATTCCGGAATCACGGCCAGCCGGTTGATGTATCCCCTTCTGCCATCGGTAGAGCCGACCACCACGCCGACCATCCTTCCATCCACCCTGCAGCACCTGAACATTCCGGGGTCATCGGCCATCTGGCTTTCTATAGAAGTAAGGCTGTCGCGGCCCCTGGGCTTGTGGTGGAGGCCGGCAAGATCCCAGACCTCGACCATGGCATCGTACTCATCTATGGAAAATCTGGTGATCTCGAGATCCAATTAATTCCCCCCAATCATTCCCACGCGAGTTTGTATTCGCAGTACTCATCGCCCTTTACCTGGCATCTGGTCTTCTTAACGGTTCCCTTCGTCCTGGTTATCTCGAAAAAGCCCTCGAAGGCACCTATCCAGGCCTCACAGCTTTCCTCTATGATATTGCTATCCTTGAAGATGACCGTGGCCTTCTTTCCAAACTCATCATTGAGCACGGAGATCCTTCCGAACTGGAAAGTCTCCTCGTAGCTATCCTTGGCCTTGCGGAGAAAGAATCTGATGTTGGCGAACCGGACCAGATGGGTGAGACAGCCCAGGTTCTTGGCCGTGAAATTACCGGCCTTCTTCAGCTCGTGAATGCCATAATTTCCAGATATCCATTGAAGGACATTCTCGTTCATCTCGCCGGAGTAATAATCATTGGACTTTATGTCCTTCGGGTTTATGCCGGTCTCGCTTATGCACTCGGCCTGGGCATCGGCTCCGTGCTCGGATTTGATGAACTCAAAATATCCGCTGATTATTCCCCCTTTTAACAGGTAATTGTCGATGCCATCATGCTCGCTCATATGCTAGTTAATTAGAGTCCATATTATTTTAATTTTTGCACTTCAAGTATCTTCCTCGTTATCGGGCCGAATGCCATATCTTTGATAGTTATCATGCTCTTGATGCTGAATTCCTCTATCTTAACCCTGTCGGTCATCAGGTCATTGGATTTCAGGAATCCGAGCTTCTTGACACCTTCGTCCTTGGCGGTCTCGTAATCCGGGTAGGCGGATATCATGAAGGACTCGAACCTGCGGGAGCAAAGGAATATCGTGGCATCGTCCATTATCTCGCTGGCCACCAGCTCGGATGAGGGGGCGTTGCTCGGGTTGTAGGTAAGGTGATGAATGGACAGGGCATCGAAATCGAGCAATTTCAGAGAGGGTATGCGAACTGTTTTTATCAAACCGCTGGCCTCGAATTTTCTCCTTATGTTGGATATGGTGTGCCTCGAGACGGTGGTTATCTCTCCCAGGGCCTTGTCATTGAGCTCGGGGTTGTCCACAAGGGTGCAGAA
>JAGLSY010000321.1 GCA_023135545.1 Thermoplasmata archaeon
TACAATGATATAATATTAAAGATCCTGGCCAGGTATACTGGAAGTGAGATCATGACACCTCCGCATCCGCAGCTGACCGGCGCGTTCGGAGCGGCTTTGTTGGCCAAAGAAAAACATGCATTTTGATCACTGGCTATGATATTAGTGCAATAGGTCGAGAACGCCTGATTCATGGATGACCAAAGATCAAGAATCCCTCATTACTTCACTCTAAAAAGGCTTCTTTCGCGATATCAAAGCCCTTGTCGAAGGCGTTTTCGTTCATCTCCACGCTTTTTGGTGGAACCCGGCTTAACAACTGGTCTTTCAATGATTCAGTGCTGATAATGAGTTTACCTGTCCCGGCCAGGGCGCCCATCATTACAGCGCTGGCCACGACATACGACCCGATCTCCGAAGCCGTCCTTGTAGCGTTGAAGGCAATGAAATTATTATTCACTTCTTTGATGGCGGAAAGCACATCGTCCAGGTCAGGGTATTTCACCTTTCCGACATTTACGCTGACAGGTATGAACATTGCCTTGTTGGTCACGATCGTGGTTTCCGGATTTGCCTTTCCAAGTATCCTGTAGGCTTCGATGGGCTCGAATGACAGCAATATATCCGCTTCCCCCTCTCCGATTATCGGGCTGTGAAGATCACCGGCACACATGTGGCAGGTCACCACACCGCCCCTCTGGGCCATTCCGTGGACCTCGCTCATGGCCACATACATATCCGAAGCCAAAAAAGCCCCTCCGATGACCTTGGATGTGAAGACCACTCCTTGACCGCCGACACCGACGATCAATATCCTCTGAGTCTCACCAGTGCTCATTGTGTCCCCTCCTTTGGTCCAATCGCCCCAACAGGGCAGACCTGGGGACACACACCGCATCCCAGGCACACGGCCTCATGGATCCTTATTTCGCCCTTTGGGTTGAGGAATATGGCCGGGCAGCTGAATTTATTCAAGCAGATGCCGCACTTGGTACACTTGTCCTGGTCGATCTGATATGTCTGGAAGGTCCCATCCCTCTTCCATTGTCTGAATTCCAGAAGTACACACGCCCTTCTGGTTATTATGACCGAAACACCATCATAGGCCAGCGCCTCCTTGTAAGCCCTGGCGGTCTCCTCGAGATCGTTCGGGTCGACGACCTTAATGAATTCGACGCCGCAGCCTTTGACTATTTCATAGATGGATATCTCTTCCGTAACTTCACCCTGTCCATCAATGCCCATGCCCGGATTTGGCTGGTGGCCGGTCATCGCGGTCGTTCTGTTGTCCATGATCGTGTAAACAAATCTGTGCTTGTTGTAAACCGCATTGATAAGACCGTGTATGCCGGAATGGAAGAATGTCGAGTCCCCTAAGAAGGCCAGTACCGGTTGGTCAGTGCCCTTCGAGAATCCACCGGCGGTACCGACACTTGAGCCCATGCACAGGAGGAAATCGGCTGTTTGAAGCGGCGGCTGGATTCCCAATGTGTAGCAGCCGATGTCCGTGGAGAATATCGCTTCTTTGAATTGGGGGCCCAGAGCCTTTTTGACGGCATAATAGGTATGCCGGTGAGGACAGCC
>JAGLSY010000322.1 GCA_023135545.1 Thermoplasmata archaeon
TAAGCGGAAAGGTCAACGGCCTGGATGAAGGTAGAGCACGTCTCTCTGGAAAGATAAATGGTGTAAGGGATTTCGACGGCTACATCAACGGTCTGACAAACGGCAAGGGGAGAATCAACGGTCTGACCAACGGCAGGAGCCAGGGCCGTGTCAACGGCATGATAAACGGCCAGGGGAGGGTTTACAGCAGTTTACAGCCCTCCGCACCCGAGCCCGGATACCTTCCGGCATATCGCCCAGCTGTCAGAAAAAGAATGTTTTTCAGACGGCTCTTCGTATTCGCGGCCTTCATATTCTTGATAGTTTCCCTCTTCGGCGTCTTCTTCACGATAGAGGAAGGAGATGCCCTGTTGGATATCCGAATTGACGGGGATTTCTCGGACTGGACCGATTATCAGCTCATGGAATTCCAACCAGGGCCGACACCCCCCCCCTACAACCCCAATGTGGACATAACCGGTTGCAGGGCGGAGGATAACGGCGGCCAGTATCTTGCGCTGATGCTTGAAGTGGATGGAAATATCATGCAGGGCGAGCCTGTGGCATCCAGCGCCCTCCAGGACACATTTTACGTATTCTTTGACACGGACCGCACCATTTCGACTGGCTACACAATAAGCGGCCTGGGTGCCGATAACATGCTGATAATATCCGGATGGAGCGGAGGGGTGCTTTCATCGGTGCTCCACACCTTTTCGGAGGAAGGCCAACCTCTAAATTTTGACCAGTTCTTCCCGGGCCCCACGATTTATTCGGGCGTGAGAGGCGACAGCCTGGAAGTTCAGATCGGCTGGGAAGTTCTCGGCCTCTCCGTGCCCGGCAATGTTGATATATTTTTCAGCTCCAGAAGCTGGGACGGCTGGGAGGATTCCGGTGACTACATAGTAAGCAACGAGAAGAGCGCCTTGAAGGTCACCCAGACCGGCATAGCCCCCTCTACTATCACAGCCCAGGGAGAGAGGCTGCTGCAACTTGACCTGGAAGCCAGCGTCGGAAACCCCTCCATCGAAACCATCACTGTGACCTTTGACGGAACCCTGCCGGTCGGGGCGATCCAGAGATGCTTCGTGGTGGACGAGGGCGGAAACACCCTGTCCGAAACAAACCAGATAACTGGCAGCAGCGCGTCACTGAGCTTTTCGACCCTGCAGATCACCTCGCCCAGAATCATCTACATTGCGGCAGACATCGACATCGCCAATCACGGAGGAAGCACGGTAAAGGCCATGGTGGATGCTTCAGATGGCATCGTTGTGGATGGCGGGACCGTGACCCTTGTAACCGACCCCACAGCCCTGGCTTATTCATATATCGGCGCGGCGGCCCCATCCGGTATAACAATAGACGGCGGCTTTTCGGATTGGAGCGGCCTGGGTGCCGACGGGAACAACGAGCCCGGTATTATGGGCAACGATGACATTGATGTCAGAAACTACGGGGCGAGTTATGATGGCTCGGAATTATCGATATACCTCGATGTGGACGGCCGGATATTCGGCGGCGCATCCATTCCCCATCTTAATTCGGGGCTTGCCAACACCCCCACCGACCCCACAGACCCCACCAAACCGATATTCGTGGATTCGGACAGGGACGGCATCTCTGATTCCAACGAGCCGGGATATCAATTCGACTTTGACAACGACGGCATCTCGGACGCAAGCGATGATGACGATGACGATGATGGTGAAATCGACTATGACCGGCAAGGGCCGGACATGTGGCTTAACAACTCGGTGACAGGTGCATCTATCTACATCGGACCCGTTGACGAGGAATCCATACCCAGGATAACAGGCCAGGACTTTGCCAGAATTTACATAGATGCGGACAATGACACAACGACCGGCTCCATAATAGGCAACATCGGGGCCGATAGGATGATACAGGTGGAGGGCAAGTTCAACAAAATTATGGACAGGGCATCCTACTCATGGTCGGAACAGGAAAGAACCTGGCTCGAGGACCAGTCCGGCAATGTGGATGCCTATGCGGATTCCACAAGGCTGGAGCTGGGGATGGATGTGGGGGCCAGTGGAGAGGTCGGGCTGTGGTTCGAAACCTCGGATTGGGATGGCAGAGCAGATGAAATAGACAACAATCTTATTGTCAATTCTTCGGGCCAGACTAAGGGTGGGACCAGGGCCGAAAAGCCTCCTCCCATGCCTTTTGCCTGGGACATAGAGACGGTCGATGGCTCGGCCTCCGGTGACCAAGTAGGCGAATTCTGCTCTGCAGTTCTGGACTCCAACGGTTATCCCCATGTAAGCTACTACAATTTTACTGGCTTCACAGATGGAGCCCTCAAATATGCAAAATGGACAGGAAGCGCTTGGACAATCGAGACCGTGGATTGGGTTGATGATGTGGGCCTTTATACGTCAATAGCTCTGGATGGGAGCAACAATCCCTATATCAGTTATTACAATATGACAGGTGGTAATCTGAAATGTGCCAAAAGGATTAGCGGCTCCTGGTCCAATGAAACAATTGATGGTACGGCAGGTGATGATGTGGGAATGTTCACAACCATCGCCATAGATTCTAGTGGGGATGTTCATATAAGCTATTTCAATCTGACTGGCAGGGACCTGAAATACGCCAAGTATGACGGCAGTAGCTGGACCATCCAAACACTTGACAGGATGTATCAGGTTGGCATATATGCATCCATGGTGCTGGACAGTAGCGATTACCCCCATATAAGTTACATGAACGAATCCGCCGGGAGCCTGAAATACATGAAATACACAGGCAGTGCATGGACCAATGAGACCGTGGAAACTAGCTTTGCTGGTACTGGTTTTTATACTTCGATAGCCCTGGATTCGGATGATTATCCCCACATCAGCTATATCTATGACAATATTTACCTGAGATATGCCAAGTGGACTGGCAGTGCATGGAGCACGGAAACTGTGGACACGACAGCCATCAATGTCCTTTACACATCGATAGCCCTGGATTCTGACGATGTGCCTCATATTTGCTACTCTGATGTCGTCTCTTCTGAACTAAGATATGCGACATGGACTGGGAGTGCATGGAGCACGGAAACTGTGGAAAACTCGTTTATGATGGAAGATTCCACCTCAATAGTACTGGATTCCAATGACAATCCTCACTTGTATTTCGTGGATGATGGGAATGGATACCTAAGGCATGCCGAGATATTGAACGCTCCGGAATTCCCGCTGCCACTGGCTCCGATAATCGGTATGGCTATAATTCCCATGCTCCTCTGGAGAAGGAGGAGAAGACTGGATTGAACCAGGCTAATACATTTTGCCAAATATGATAGAACCTTTTTAGTATCGGTATCCTCATTCCAGACCATGGACTATGGCCATGTCGCGAGACGGTTGTTCCACCTATGTGCCCCGGTTTTTCTAATCTATTATTTCATTCCTGAGGATTTTCTGGGCGTGGGAAGGGAACCGTTGCTGGCCTTCGTTTTTGTCGTGCTGATCATCATGGAAGCGATTAGGCTGAAAAAGGGCCAGGTATTCTTCGGCATGAGGGATTATGAGGCAGGCCAGTTATCGGCCTATGCATGGGCCACAATAGGGCTTACCATCGCCTTCCTTTTCTTTCCCCAGGTCTTTGTAATTCCCGCCGTAATCGGTATCGGCTGGATAGACCCGCTGATAGGGGAGATGAGGAAGCGGAAGATGAAAAGCTATCCACACATACCCCTGGTGGCCTATTTCCTGATAACACTAGGCAGTCTAGCTCTGTTTGCGGAAGGACTGGGATACGATATCGGGCTGAAAGAGATGGTCCTTATATCGATAACGGGCTCATTTGTAGCGATTGTGGTTGAAAAGCCCACATTCAAGCGGGTTGACGATGATTTCCTGATGCTTGTGTTTCCGCTTCTTGCCACATCCTCTCTTTATTGGCTGATGAGCCAGCTGGCATGAAATGGTTTTTTAAGGCAAATGTAGAAACATTTATAGGTAAGAAACCATTGTCTGGAAATGGTGACTTAATGGCAACTGTAGGTTATGTCCATATTTCTATAACACCCAAGACGGAGCACGAGGTATACAACGCCCTTCTAAAGATCGAGGAGATCGTTGACCTCACCCCCATCTTCGGTGATTGCGACTTTATAGCCAAGATAGAAGCTGATGACATAAACAAGCTGGGTCAGGTCGTCCTGGACAAGATAAGAACGATATCCGGGGTGATAGAGACAAAGACCTGGACAGGTGCCGTAATCTGAGGTGAAAGGGATGGACTTTAATTTATGGGTGTTTGTGACGATTTTCATGTTGACCTTTGCACTGTTTCTGGTGCTGGTCGGAATTTTCACAACCTACTTCGGAAGTGGAAAGAGCAGAAAGATAGGCGCAGGCCTGATGATCGGCGGTCTGGTTCTGGGAATCTTATGGGTTCTGATGACCAGCACATTGTATTTTGATGAGACAATGATTGACATGGGCACAAATGTCTATTTGGAGCAGGTCATTCTTGATGCCATTGTAACAATTATTGCAGCTGGCATCGGTGCCGGGGCCGCTCTCGGAATCTTCCTGCTTTCGATAATGAAATCTTAAGCAGGCCAAATAATTGATTAAGCCTCTAAGCTAGTAATTATTTAGATTGAAATAAAGGAATTCATCGAAGGTGTTCACAACCTTTATCACCACCTTTTCATTTCCCTCTCTCATGTGCATAGATGTTCTTATCATAATGGGCAGCAAGAGCGACGAGGATGTGGGAAAGAAGGCCACCAAGCTTCTCAAGGAACTGGATATTCCTTACAAGATAACCGTGGCTTCGGCCCAC
>JAGLSY010000323.1 GCA_023135545.1 Thermoplasmata archaeon
TTCTTCGCACCCATCCCCCGATGGCCTGCTCGGAGAAGCCAGTTGTTTATAATGTTGACAAAAGGTCAAAAATATATAAGCTGGCTGTCGGGGAATATGTGTGAACAACCATTCTGTTTTCTATTGAAATAGAATATCCGTTGGTTCTGGCATATTCCAGTATTTTTTCGGAGATTTCATCGATTTCGCTGTTTTCCGCCATCAGGTAGAGATGGATCATTCCCCCAGGGTGTAGAATTTCAAGGCCAGTGTCCAGAAAATAAAGGGAGCTGTGCGGCAGATTCATGATAATCCGGTCGGCATTGGCAAGTCCCTTGATCACATCCCTGGCATCCCCCTGGCTTGGATAGACGGTCTCCACCTTGTTTTTGGAAAGGTTTTTCTCCAGATACCTGAAAGCCTCCGGGTTGATGTCTATGGCTCGGATGATATTCGGGTTGGCATGTTTAGCTATCATGATGGAGAAGGGCCCCACGCCAGCGAACATGTCGATTATTACTTCGCCATCGGCCACCAGTTCGGAAATTCGCTTTCTCTCACCTGCCAGCCTGGGTGAAAAATACATCCTGTCAACATCCATTTCAAATCTCAAGCCGAATTCCTTGTGGACGGTTGTGGTACGGTTCTCTCCTGCGATTATCTCCAGGTCACGAGTTCTGTATTCCCCTTTCACACCGCTATCCAGTGCCACAACTTTGATGTTGGTGTTCGCATCCAGAACGGCCTCCCCAATTTTATTGGAATAGGGAAGGAGCTCCTCACCAAGCTTGATTATGCATATATCGCCGATTATGTCAAATGAGGTGGGCAGAAATTCTCTGAGTTCATCGGGAATGTCTGCCAGTTCCTTGTAGCTTGTCACCTGCTCGACCTCTTCAAAGTCAGCCTCTGTTAGATCAAAATCCATGCCTGGGTCTTCAGTGACTGGTATGTATATCAACCCCTCTTTTTCAAAGATCCTGAGATCGATACGCAGGAAACCGCCGGCTGAAAGATTTAAACGTATGGTCTCCCCTTCATGTCTGGGTACAGCGATGCACAATGAACGCATGGTGTTGACATGAGTGATTTGATATTTATCGGTTTGGGACTTCATGACGAGAAGGGAATAACACTGGCAGGGCTGGAGGCCGTCAAGGAATGTGATATGATCTTCATGGAGGAGTACACCGCCGTTTTGACAGGGGCCAGCCACCAGAAGCTCGAGGAGCTCTACGGCAAGCCTATTACATTTTTGGACAGGGCGGCAGTTGAAAAAGGAGACATAATTCTGGAATCTGCCAAGCAACAAAAAACTGCCTTCCTGGTTCCCGGTGATGTCATGTCGGCCACCACCCACGTGGACATCTGGCTAAGGGCCCGTGATATGGGAATCAATGTAAAAACAATTCCAGGGGTTTCCGCACTGACGGCAATACCCGGACTTCTGGGCCTCCAGATCTACAAGTTCGGCAAAATTACAACTATACCATTCTGGGAGGAGAATTACAAACCGGCAAGCTTCTATGATGTGGTTGCCGACAACCTGGAAATGGGCCTCCACAGCCTTGTTCTGCTGGATATCCAGGCCGACAAGGACAGGTGCATGACTGCCACCCATGCGATCGAGATGCTGATAGATGTCGAAAAGGATAGCGGGAGGGGGATATTCACGCCCGACCGCCTAATCTGCGTGGTGGCAAGGGCCGGGGGGCCTGATGCTTTGGTGAGAGCAGGCAACCTAGCTGAGCTACGGGGCATGGAATTTGGGGGTCCGATGCATTCAATAGTTGTTCCTGGTAAGTTGCACTTCATGGAAGCCGAGGCCTTGGTCAAGCTGGCTGGTGCTCCTAGGGAGATAATGGATTGAATATTTTCACTTGGGTGCTATTCTTTCCCCACCGTCCATCCCCCACCACACTGGTTTTTCACTGAGACCCACACTGTTTAATACTGGGACCCAGGTTTTGAGGGTTAAGCTGGCTGGCGCACCACGTGAGATTATGGATTACTGAATACCCAGGGAAATCCCACAAAAGGCTTATTACCTAAATGCCCGATAATCGTTATGGAGAATGATGGTGACAAGC
>JAGLSY010000324.1 GCA_023135545.1 Thermoplasmata archaeon
GGGGTTGTGTCGGTGTCGGCGGGCTTTACCTCCTTCATGGCCTTCATCCTTTCTGCAAAACTCATCTCCTTCGGCTGCTCTGCCTGAGGCGGTGTGGGAGCCTCCTCCTTTTTCTCATCTGGCTTTGCCTCTTTGACTGCTTTCATCCTTTCTGCGAAGCTCAACTCTTTTTCCGGTTCGGGTTCCGGCGCGGCCGGCTCTGGCTCCGCCACCGGTGGTGCGGTTTCGGTTGCCTCTTCTTCCGCTCCTTCCTCCTCATCCGCAAATTCCGCGCCGCAGTTGGGGCACTTCTCCACTTCGACATCAATCAAAGTTTTGCACAGGGGGCATTCAAAAACCGCTTCATCGGCGAATTCCACGCCGCAGTTGGGGCAGGAACTGGCATCCTCCGGGATCATGGCATTACATTCTGGACACTCAAACATTTCCACGGCTTCTTGCTGGTCTGGGGTTGTTGCCGCAGGTAAAGATTCCAAAGGGTCTTCCTCGGCTGCTTTGAGCAGGTCACCAACATGATCATTGGTCTGCCCGACGACTTCCAGGTCTTCATCCAACTCTATCCTCTGGCCGTCCACCTGAAACAATGACAGGTCGGTGCTGCACGAGGGGCAGGATTTAGCATCTGCTGGAACCTTTTCGTCGCATACAGGGCATATCCTATCTTCAACTAACCCTGGCTCGGTCATTTCAAATCAGCCTCGATTGTCTGCCATACAATGCGGCATAGTATATTTATCTTTTATTGATGAGCCTAAGCGCCGCTTCAAAAAGGATGACCTCCCCGCCCTCCGCTCCGCTACAGACGGGGCTTCGAATCAGTAACACGTTGGTGTTTGTCACTCACTGGCTTATCAATAACAAGACCCCGCCTCTGCGTCACCAGCGCCGAATTCAGCAATTCGGCTTGTTCGCACGATGCTTCACATTCGTGCTCATCGCGACGGGGCATGTTATAGATACCAGCTCTGCTCTGCAGAAATATGTTTTACTGGCTATTGCCTTTACCCGCCTTCCGGCCCCCACCGTACTGGGCAATGTTGTGACCCATGCTAACAAATACTGGGACCCCCGCTGGCATGATGAGGCCCCCATAGTTTTGGCTGCTGGGGTGGCCTTTCAATTCTTTTAGGGGATATTATTGGAATTATTCCTTACCCTTCGTGTTCTTGTGAACTATCTCGACCAGGTCTCTAACCTTGAATTTCTTGCCAGTCTCCTTTTTGAAGTCCACTGCCGCAGTCGAGAACATCGCCTTGCACGCCGGGCACGCCGATACTATGAAGTCGGCCTCCAGCTCGTTAGCCTCCGCCAGCCTGTTCATCGCCATAATTGTTGATATGTCGTAATTTGTCGATTGAAGTCCGCCGCCACCACCGCAGCAGTGACTTTCATCCCTGTTGTATTTGAATTCCTTCACTTCTGCAAAGTGAGCCAGCAGTTTTCTCGGCGGCTCGTAGATCTCGGCATGCCGCCCAAGGTCACAGGGGTCATGGTAGAGGACATTTCCCTCCAATTTCTTGGTAACTTCCAGCTTTCCCTCATCTATAAGTTGATCCAGGAATTCCAGGATGTGCTTTACCTCGATGTTCAGGTCCACACCCTCTTCCGGGTAATGATGGTGCAGGGTTCTGAAACAGCCTGGACACGGCGTTACTATCAACTTCGGCCTGGGGTTGAGGTTGTTTATTTCCTCCAAAAGTTTCTTCCCGAAGGCCTCGGAATCATAGCCTGCCAGGGAATTCAGGAAACCACAGCAGGGTTCCTTCTTTCCGAGCAGTGTGTAGTCCACTCCGGCTCTTTCGAGAATGTTGAATATGGCACCGGTCATCTTCATGTCTGTTATCGAAGTTACACAGCCCAGGAATACAAGGACATCGCCACCCTTTCCTATCCTGGCCATTGCCTCGTCAGGGATGAATTCCTCTCTTGCACTGGCCGGTTCTCCCTGGGGATTGCCGTGGGCATCAACATTTTTCAGGGCCGATCCTAGGTTTTCCGGAATGCAGTGGATTTCGGCCAATTCTTGCCTTGTGGCCATCAAGACCTCATATGTTTTTACATTGGACGGGCAACGACGCGCGCAGTCTCCACAGGTCGTGCACTCGAATATGGATTGAACGATCGAATCGTCGACCTCTATCTCTCCCTCCAACAATCCGTAGGCCAGCACCATTTTTGATCTGGCAGTGTTGTGATCCCACAATGTTCCTTTGAATGCAGGGCAGACAGATTTACAATATCCGCAGGAGGTACATAGTAAGGTCTGGTCATAAAATTCCTTCAATCTATCTCCCTTGATCTTCTTGCCCTCAGTCATCGAAGTTCACCACCGCCGGGTATCTGAGATTTGTGATTATGTGGTCGCTATCCCACTCGAACATTTTGCCTGGGTTCATTATGTTGTTTGGGTCAAGAGCATCCTTGATGGCTTTCATGGTCTTGAGGGCGCTGGTCCTCTCGATTTTCATGTAAGGGGCCTTTGCTATCCCGACTCCGTGCTCTCCGGTGACCGTTCCATTGAGGGATAGCACCACCTCGTAGATCTCCTCTACAGCTTTCTCTGCCCGTTTCCAGTCATCCTCCTTGGTCGGGTCAATGAGGAATTTGGTATGTAGATTTCCATCACTGGCATGGCCGTAGGTCGCAATAATCACATTGTTTCTCTCGGAGATATCCTTGAAGGCTATGACCGCCTGGGCCACCTTGGATATGGGAACTCCCATATCATCTGCCAGTGATACTATTTTCAGGTCCTCCCTGTAGCCGCCCAGGGCCGGAAGGACCGACTTTCTGGCTTCGTGCCATTTTCCATAGACGGCTTTGTCCTCTGATACGATGATCTCGGTGGCTCCGCTCTCCTGGCAAACCTTCTCGACTTGCTTGATCTCACGTCGAACTTCCTCGACTGGGCCATCCACCTCGATTATCAGAATTGCCGGAACATCTGGCAATCCCGCGTCTATGCCGCGATTGGCCGCCGTGATGCAGGTATTGTCCATGATCTCCATGGAGCTGGGAATTATCGGATGGGCGATGATATTGGAGATCGCCTGGCCCGCCTTCTCCACCTTGTCGAAACTGACCAGAGCCGCGGCAACTGCCTTTGGCAATGCCACAA
>JAGLSY010000325.1 GCA_023135545.1 Thermoplasmata archaeon
TGGTATATCTCCGGAATCTCCTTTTCCATATACTCTATTGAAAGAGGGGTGCGTATACCGGCAACTATGTCTTCGCCCTGGGCATTCATCAGGTATTCGCCATAGATCTTGTTCTCGCCGGTTGATGGATTGCGGCTGAATGCAACACCGGTACCGGAATTCTCACCCATGTTGCCGAATACCATGGTCTGGACATTTACGGCCGTTCCGAGATTGTGGGGTATATCGTTGGCTTCCCTGTAAACCCTGGCCCGCTTCGTGTCCCACGACTTGAAGACCGCTTCTATGGCAAGCTCCAGCTGCTTCAAGGGGTCATCCGGCCACTCCACACCGGCCTTTTCCACTATCGCTTTGTAATCCTCGACCAGAGCCTTGAGTTGGCCGGCGTCCAGCTCCTTGTCAAGCTCCACACCGGCATCAGTTTTACACTTGTCCAGTGCCTTATCGAACTCCGAATGTGACATACCGAGAACCACGTTGGAGAACATGTGGATGAACCTGCGGTAGGAATCGTAGACAAAGCGCTCGTTTCCTGTCTTCTCTATCATGCCCTGCACGGATTCCGGGTTGAGGCCAAGGTTGAGGACGGTGTCCATCATGCCGGGCATGGATACGGGCGCACCGGAGCGAACCGATAAAAGCATAGGATTTTTGGAATCCCCAAAGCCCTTGCCGGTCTGCGTTTCCAAAATCTTTATGGCTTTTAGCACCTGATTCCACATTGAGTACAGCAGCTCTTCACCCGTCTGCTGGTATTCAATGCAGGCCTCGGTCGTTATCGTGAAGCCGGGCGGCACGTTGATCCCTATCTTGGTCATCTCCGCAAGGTTGGCTCCCTTGCCACCCATCAGTCCCTTCATACCGGCGTTTCCCTCGGAAAATGCATAAACATATTTTACGGTCATCCAACTAACCTCCCTATATCCCGATACGTAACCAAAGAGAATATTTAAAAGTTTTAACACAGGGCATCAAATATACTACGGGAGGGATAGATTTGAACCTCCCCGCCCTGCGGACGGGGCTTCCGAATCGGGAGCGCGCTGTGTTGTCACCCACTGGCTTATCAAAGGTAGACCCCGCCTCTGCGTGGCTCGAGATTGCGCTCGCTGGCGCTCGTCGCAACCCACGGCCAGCAAGTGGCCTGGGCGGGGCATGTTGATGGGGGCAGCCGTGTCATGCAGGCATTTGTCTACTGGGTTATACTTGCCTTAATCCTCCCCTAGCCTTGCGTATCCGAATCTTCTGGCTGCTCTGCATCCAGAAGCTTAATTGAGCTGCTTGCGCACTCAATTCGCTGGCCGTCCCCTACCTGCTCGAAGCGCCTGATGATAATTGCAAAACGTGGGTCCCAGTATTTGCCAGTGTGGGTCCCAACATTACCCAGTGTGGCGGGGGAGGAAGGAGGGTATAGCCAGCACCCATGGCGGAAGTTTCAATGCAGCATCCTCATAGGGGATTGCAGGGCCACCCGTTGCGGCACTGGCAATTAACGAAAGGTTTTTATATATATATAGATATATACAAGTGGATGGGATATAATGGACGATAGTCTGGACTTATATGATTTTGATGATAAACAGAGGGTTTTAGCGATAAAATGGGGATTTCTTTCCTTTTCTCTGGCGGCCTTCACGATCTATGGGATAATACAATTATAAAATGCATGTTTGAATAAGAATATCTAGTGATGAAGCATAGGTAATTCCAAATATATAACATTCAATCCTGGGTAGGAAGGCAGGAACATCCATGAAAATTCTCAAAAAAGACCCCAGGAGCGGGGAGATCAAGGTTCTGATCCAGACCGAAGATGACCTCTGGCAGCTTTACAATATTGTGGAGCAGAATGACCTGGCCTTTGCCCTGACCAGCCGCCGTGAGGAGACAAAGGACGACAAGCTCCGCGCCGAGAGAGGCGAGAAAAGAAAGATGTATCTGGGCATCCGTGTGGAGACTGTCGAGTTCCATGAATTCACGGACTGGCTCCGCATACATGGAGTTATCGAAGAAGGACAACAGGACATCGGCTCCTACCACACCTTCAACCTTTCTGTTGGGGATGACCTTGCCATAATCAAGGTCTGGCGAAGGGAGCTTATGGACAGGCTGGATGAGGCGGAAAAGGCGGTGGAAAGGCCGAAGATAAGTTTTGTAGCGATCGATGATGAAGAGGCTGTGCTGGCCCAGTTGCGCGAGTATGGCATAAAGGAGGTTGCCAAGATAAGGTCCGGCGGCTCGGGAAAACAGTACTCGACCAAGAAAAGCGGAAAAGACGAGTTCTACCAGGAGGTGCTGGCCAAACTGGAAGCCACTGCCGGGGAAGGTGCGGTCATCATTCTGGGGCCGGGTTTCGAGAAAGAAAATTTCTCCAATTTCGTTCGGGAGAAAGGTCGTCCCATATCCAAAAAGTTTCATCTATTATCCACCGGCCAGTCAGGTATGGCTGCCGTTCAGGAAGTTATGAAGAAGGGCATCGGAGCCGAGGTGCTGAAAGAATCTAGAGTGGCAATCGAGACGAAGCTGATGGAAGATCTGCTGGCCGATATATCCAAGGGCGGGGCATGTGCCTATGGACAGGCCGAGGTGGGCCAGTGCCTGGATGCCGGGGCAGTTGAAACACTTCTGATAACCGACAAGGCCATGAGGAGCAGGAAGCATGAAAAACTGCTCAAGAAGGCCGATGAAGGAGGGAGCAAAGTGGTCGTGATAAGCACCTTGCACGATGCTGGCCAGAAGCTGGAATCCCTGGGAGAGATCGGAGCCCTGCTGAGGTATAAGGTATGAGGCATATCACTTAACCCGGTCTGTTGAAGTTTGGCCTGTTTAAACCTTGACTTGTGATTCTGTCTTCATATCATCAGGTTCAGGGCTGTGTCGGTGGCATCTCTGGTCCGGGCTCCACATATTCACCCTGCCATTCTTGTTGTTGAACTGGATGGTACGTCTCGACCGGTTTCTCCTTTCTCCTCATCAAAAGGAGCAGTAAAAGCGCGGCCAGAAGGATGATTATAATTATAATAGAAATACAAAACACATCGTTATTAGTATCTGACGTAGCCAGGGTCACTGTAACGCTGGCCTCGGTCGAATATATCATTCCATCATACGACCTCGCATGGATCGTATGTTCCCCTAGGGACAAACTGCTAAAGTCCAAGTAATAAACCCATGCCGTCCAATTGTTTTGTCCCGCGACAGGGATTGCGCTTTCCCAGCTGCCGTTATCTATCCTTATCTCAACGAGCTCGACCTGTGTATCACCATCCGGGTCTGATGCGGCACCCTCTATGACGTAATTTCCCGTGATCTCTTCATTGGCCGCAGGGCTTGTTATGGACACGGTGGGAGCCTGGTTCCCGCCTGCGTTTGCCACTATTATGGTCACATCAACCAGGTCAGAATATAACGCACCGTCGTAGGCCCTGGCATATATAACGTGCTGGCCGTTGGTCAGTGTGAAAGTGCTCAGGTCATATGACCAAGTTGTGGTTCCGGTTGCAGTGTTCCAAGTCCCGTCGTCAATCCTGACTTCGACCTGGACCAACTCCTCGTTGCCGTCCGAGTCGGATGCCGTTCCCGAGACGGTGACGGCCCCGGACACCATTGAGCCAGCAGCCGGATTGAATATGGTGCAGGACGGAGCATTGTTGACTCCCCTGCTGAAGTAGACATCATCATTGCCGTTCCTGGAATCTGTCCAGGCAATACAGGGTTCCATGACGCTGTTGACCGCAATGGCAGGGGGCACAAGGATCGCCCGACCGCTTGCGCTACACACTCTGGTGTCTGTTCCAAAGCTTTCGCCATTGTCCGTGGACTTGACATAGTAAATATAATCGAATACACCCCTTGTATCGTACCAGACAGCATGCAGATGGTCATCGGCATCCACGGAGACCAAAGGTCTTCTTTGATTGTCATTGGAGTTGTCGTTGACCCTTACATTCGTGCCGAAGGAGTTGCCGTTGTTATTGGATGTTGCCAAATATATATCCCAATTGCTTCCGCTCCTGTAATCCTCCCAGGCTACATAGATATTGTTTGAATCATCAATAGCCAGCGCAGGATATCTCTGGTCCTCGTCATCGGTGTCATCGCTCACCTTGGTCTCGGTCTGGAAACTGTCACCGTCATTGGTTGACCTGGCCGAGTAGATTTCATCATCACCGTTCCTATCATCCTGCCAGACCACGAAAACAGCATTCTCTGTGTTGACGGCGACTGAAGGAAATTGCTGGTCGATAGTGGGTGAAGGATTTGAATTCACCCTCATATTGGCATCGAAACTGTCGCCGTCGTCAGTCGATACCGCAAAATATGTGTCCCAATCTCCAAACCTGTTGTCCTGCCAGACAATATAAATATTGTCGTTCCCGGCCACCGCGATGTCGGGATATGATTGCTCGGAACCTCCGCCAGCATCACAGACTTGGACCGGCTGGCCGAAACTCGCTCCTCCGTTGGT
>JAGLSY010000326.1 GCA_023135545.1 Thermoplasmata archaeon
TGATATTATCGTTTTCATATATTTCCGATAGAATTTTGTTCCTCTCATCTATGCCCTTGATGTCGCATCTGATAGGGGAAAGAACCAGGAGCCAGCCTTCCCATTCCTCCATGGACCTATCCATTTCTTCGCGCATCTTCCGGGCCAGAAAAGGACATTGGCCAGATGTCGTTATAGATACCACAATGTCGCCCTTCTTCGAGAAGGCCGTGAAGAAAACTGATGAAAGCTCCGGATCATCCACCACATTGACCAGTATTCCTTTTGACCGGCAATGGTCGGCTACCAGTGCGTTCAGCTCCCTGTCCTCGAGAGCGGAGACAACGAGGGCCGCCTTGTCGGGTATGATCTCCCCGATATTGTCGGGGGCCAGCTCGGCCTTTCTGAAGGTAACATTACCGGGAATCTCGATATCAAGGTCTTCCCTGTCAACCAATATGATGTCAACATCAAATTTGGATAACTGGCCAACTTTGTGCATACCCACATTACCGCCGCCTATGACGAGGGCCGGACCGTCCATGCTCAACATCAATGGAATTTTCATGAAATCACGCTACTCACAGCTCGAATGAGGTTTTCTTGAACTCCCTTATGGATAACAATAGTTTATAATATTTAATTCCTGTGCTTTCGATTATCAGATTGGCCTTCCGGACGGCGCTTTCCCTGTCTTTTCCGTGTATCATGAAAAACATATTGTAATCCCAGCCAGTCCTGTGATAGCAGTGGGTGACTCCCTCCTGGGATGCTATGAAAGAGCCAACCTCGTCCAGCCTCTCTTCCGGAACTTTCAGAACGGCCATGGGGTTGGAGCCATAGCCCAGTTTCCGGTGTGAGATGGAAGGGCCGAATCTTCTTATGATCCCTCTGTCCAGCAAGTCCTCGCAGGTCTTGATGACATCCTCCTCCGCCACATCCAGTTTTTCTGCGACATCCCTGAATGGAGTCGGGGTGATGGACAAACGCTGAACTTCTTTCAGCACCTTCATTTCAAAATCAGATATCAAATTTCACACCTATCTTGTATAGTTTCTCGACCGGCATCCTCAGAACCGTGCGGCCAGTGGCCTTCTCGATGCTGGCAAGGTTTTGATCGAGGGTTTCATTATCGTGCTCGGTCATGGTGAACCATATGTTAGGTTCACCTTCTCTCAAATAATTGTGCGTGACGCCCTTGAATTCGTTGATAATATTGGATATTTTTTCGATTTCGCCTTCGGGCACGTTTATTGCGGCCAGTGTGGAAACATAGCCCATGTTCCGGGGAGCGATTATGGCCCCCACCTTTCTCAGGATTCCCTCGGCCAGCATGTTGTTGATGCGGGCAATGGCTTCGTCCTCTGAGAGGCCGGCCAACTCTCCGATTTCCTTGAACGGCCGGTTGGACAGCGGAATGCCGGATTGGAGCACCCGCAAAAGCTCCCTGTCGCCATCATCCAGTTCACTCAGGAGAAATACCTCCCTTGTACGAGCACCATGCTTCTCCGGCCATGTAATCCCCATCATAAAAGAAAGCCCTGGCCCTGCATCCTCCGCAGGTATCCTTGAAATCGCATATGCCGCAGTTCCCGGAATAATCAAGGGTGCGCAACTTGTTCATAACGGCATCTTCCTTCCATATCTGGGAAAAAGGGGTTTCCCTGATGTTTCCCACCTTCAGGGGCAGGTAGGGGCATGGGAACACATCGCCGGTCGGTGTTATAGAACAATAAGTTATTCCGGCCAGACATCCTCTGGTGTATCGCCCCACATCTATCTTCGCCTGCTTGGCTATTCTCATGAATTGGGGCGCGCATGTCGGCTTGATATCGAAATCAAGCTCCTTCCTCTTACGAAGAAGCAGTCTGATAAGGCGCTCGTATTCTTTGGCTCTGAGCGATTCCTCCTCTATGTCAACTGCCCGTCCGGTCGGCACCATGAATAGGACATGATGGGACATGGCCCCCATCTCCTTGGCGAAATCGCATATCTTTTCTATGTCGTTCACGTTTCTCTCGAAAACCGTGGTGTTGACCTGGAAGGGAAAGCCCAGTTCCCTGCAATTTTCCATGGCCTGGATGGCGTTCTTGAAGGCCCCGGGGGTATCGCAGAACTCGTCCATTGCTTTTTCATCAAGCATGTGGAGGGAAATGGCAACACTGGCCCCCCCTGCTTCCATTATCT
>JAGLSY010000327.1 GCA_023135545.1 Thermoplasmata archaeon
CTTGCCCCGGCCTTGGAGGCTCTCCTCCGGGCGGCGGTGTGGGACATGCTCATCTCGGTCGTGATGACAATAACATCCATATCACGCATCAATTTGGCCACCGGAGCCGACGGCTCCTGCCCGTCCTTTTTCACCTCAGGAATCTTGGCCAGTATGGTCTCCGCACCCACATCCATAGCGGCCTGGAACAGACTATCGCCTATCGCCTCTTTGGCAACATCCGTGAGGATGAGCACACGCTCTCCTTTCTTCACGTTAAGACAAGTTTCAATGGCCACTTTCGCCCCGTTTACCTTTGACATGGTATCATGGCTGATTGGCTTTGGGCAGATATAGAGTTTTCGGCGGTAATATCAAATTCCGTTGGCCAGGTCCATCAGCACGGCCCGTTGGTCATCGGCCTTCACAACACCTGAAGCCAGCAGCACCCCCTCGGCTCCGAGTTCTATTGCTTTTGCGACATCCTGGCCGTTCTTCACTCCTGCCCCGCACAGAACCTTGACGTCCGGAGCGACTTCCTTCACTTCCTTCACCGAGTCTGAAACAATCTCCGGATTTGCCGTGGTGACAGAAATATCGCCACCGATAAGTTCCGGCGGCTCGACCGCTATGAAGTCCGGGCCGAACCGGGCATAGGCCTTTGATTCCTCGGGGTCCTTGGTACAAACGATGGTCACCAGTCCCAGATTTTTACACTTCTGGACAAGCAATCTCACGTCCTCGGCCGGAATCCTGTGCTCCGAGTGGTTGATCAGGGTGCCGGTGCATCCTATGGCCCACAGATTTTCGGGGGTTATGCGGCCGGTGGTGCTCCCCTGCTTGACATTGTCCACATGCTGTGCGAAAACCGGGATGCCTAAAACGCTGATGAATAGAGCCAGGTCTGTCTGCTGCGGTGCCACGGCAATGGTCGCTCCGGTCTGCTCGGCAACCTCCTGGCACAGTTTCGCCAGGTTCAATCCAGCTTCTCCGCAGGACTGGGGGTAGGTCTTCATGTTGAGCGCGATGATCGGTGTTTTCATAACATCATCTCCTGTCTTCGTATCACTGGCCTCCTATGGCATTCCTTACTATGCTAGCCGTTCCCTCTGAGCTGAACGATTTGAAGAATATTCTGGCCTCGGCATAGGACAGGGCCTCGATAGTGTCCAGCGCATCCTTGTCCAGGTTGTAAAGCCGGTCCTGGAAGGGCTTGATAGCCTGCTTGACATTCTTTCCCCATATTTCATTATCTTTCTTGCCTGGGTTCTTGGCCCGGTAATTGTCCAGGGTCCAGTCCCATATCTCCTTGTACAGCCCGTTATCGTAAACCTCAACAACATCGAACATCAGGTTCTGCCAGAAAGTGGCCACATTGCCCTTGATTATGTCCCCCTTGGGAAATACCGTGTTGATGAGCTCCCTGGGAGTGCCGGTTATACCATGCTGGGCTATTCGAACATCGGAGCCGGCATCCCGCAGTGCCCGGGCAACCGCCTTGGTCTGGTTGATGTCGATGCTCACCTGCTCCATCAGGTTTCCGTGCTCGTCGTAGACGTTGCCATGGCTCGTGCCGTTGGCGATGGCCAGCACCTGAGGGAATACCCCGTTTTCATTAAGTGCCTTGATGAAAGTGACAGCTTCCTCTGGATTGGTGACGACCTTGCCCTGGCTGTCTTCCTTTCCTATCTCGCCGACCTCCACCTCAAGTCCGAAGGGGCGGTCGCCCATCTTCTCCTTGATGTACTTGGCCAGTTCGGTCGTGACATCGATGTTGAGAGCCAGTTCCTCCCGTAAATTTCCTCCCTGGAAGTCAAAGAGGTGGGAAGCGTCAATGGCGAATGAGGTAAAGCCGGCCGCGATCTGGGCATCGATGAGCTCCTTGGTTTTGGCGACATCCTCGGCATCCCCTTTCTTCACCGTGATATGGTCCGCATGGAGGGCCCACATGTCGAAGCCCACTTTTTCGGCTGCGGCCTTGATGCGCTTTGCATAATCGCCCGGCGTCATGCCAGTGTACCCGATATCTTGATTGGACTCCGACCTGGCAATCTCGAATATCACGGCGGAGTCAAGGTCCTTGGCGGCCCTGAATATTCCCTCGGCTACGCCGACTGTCGTCCGCGCGTTCACGGCCATTATTATCGCACCCTTGTCCCTGAGCGCATCAAATATCACATTTCCCGGTATTGGCTCGTACATATTTTGTCCTCCTTCATATTTATTTAATCAATAGTATCTATTTTTGTGAATTATAATGGTGTATCAATTCTATTTCCTTCTTCCCGCCGATGTAGATGGGCACCCTGTGTGCCACCCCCTTCGGCTCGACATCCAGCAGGCTTATTTTACCATCACTGGACGCCCCTCCTGCCTGCTC
>JAGLSY010000328.1 GCA_023135545.1 Thermoplasmata archaeon
CGGCTCACTTAATTTCGCCCCCTCGGCATCAGACGACAGCGGCGACCTCATTCTGACATTCTATGAAAGCTCCGGCGGCAGAAGAATGTATTACACAAGATACACTGGCTCCTGGGGAGCGCCCGTAGTCGGAATGGACTTCGGCAGCGATGACGCCATGTACGGCTACGGTGCGGGAGACCCCGGCTCAAGCAGATACTTCCTGGGCGGTTACAGAGTCGATGGATCGAACGTCAACGACTTTAAAATCCCATATGTGTCATACACTGACAACCAGGGTGGAACCTGGAACGGCGGCGCCGGAGTGGGAAGCCCGGTCGGCCCCCTCGGAGGAGCCAACAACCTGCTGGAGAGGAGCCATTTCGACACCCAAAATCTCCAGGACATGGATGTCACAACCGACAGCTATGCATGGCTTTCCGGACCCCAGATCGCCCTTTCCACATTGAATCCTAACAATCCTTACTGGGCCAGGAACTTCTACGTTGCCGGCAGTACCAGTGCCGACCAGTTCTCGACCTATACCGACAATTATGTGACCAGGGATTCCTTTCCCAAGCAGCACTGGCGTGCTACGCCGCAGGGCAATGACCTGCTCGTGGCCTACAATACTTACGAATCAGGACATGGCGACATTTTCCTTGCCAGATTATATAACGGTTGGGATGTGGCTGCCGACACACTCGGACCGATAACCAAATGCCTCCAGGCCCCTGAAAGATGGAACAAGGAACTGCCCCTGGACCTGGGTGCCAATATCGACGATATTTCAACCGGAAACAGCACCATCCAGGCAGCAGAATACAGGTGGGATGGAGGCTCGGCAACAGCAATGTCAGCCGTGGACGGCGGCTTCGATGGTGTGGTGGAAGGAGTTACCGCATCATCCGATGTGAGCGGGCTCACAAAGGACTGGCACTACCTTGAGGTAAGAGGTCAGGATGTCAATGGATTCTGGGGAGAGTGGGAAGGCAAGTGGGTGCTTCTCTACGAGATGATCATACCTGACCCGCCGACCTTTGCCGGCATCCAATCCGTTATGAACCCCGGAACCGGGACCTATCTCAGCCTGAAATGGAATGCTGCGGGCGACTTCGGAGGCGAGGAATATCCGATTACTTATTACATATGGAGGAGCACTTCACCAGGACTTCCTGGAATTGTCGATATTGATACGACCCCCACGCATGCCACATACTCGCCCGGAGGAATGAACCCCGGCGACCCGATAACATGGGACGATACCATCGGAATCGTGGAGGGCACGACTTACTACTATTACGTCGTTGCGAAGGATGCCGGAGGAGTTGCCCCGGATACCAATCCGTTGTGGGAGGACCCGCTGAACACAGCAGAGGCTTCCGGAACACCCGAGACCCTGATCTACTTCCAGGTTCAGACGCCCTTTGCCGGCTATCGAAATCTCAACACCGATGCCTTTGAAGGGACCATCCAGACCGAAACGACGGCCGTCATGAGTGCGGCCGGTGACTACCAGATAGACGCGGCCAATGGCAAGTGGGTCTCCGACCCGGTTGTCGGTGCCACTTCACTTGACGGATTATGGAGGTTCTACGTATACGGCCAGATGAACACACCCAACGCCAATGGGTTCCTGTATGCCAATGTATGCAGGTACAGCGACAGCGCGGTTCTCTTCACCACTGGCCTCGATGATGAGGACATCGTGGGATTCATAGGTTCATACCACCAGTTCCTCTGGGATTACACCGCTTCGGGAATAACACTGCCCGATGCAGACAGCTTCTATGTCGAGCTGTGGATCGACGTTACAAGCATCACGATACCGCCGGGCGAGAAGGTCGTATATGATTTCACGACCGGTGCCCAGACCGACAAGTGGGCCTACTGCATAGACAGTGATGACAACCCTCCCACCATCATAACCTCGGAGATCGAGGTGACCACTGAATCACCCACAGCCTATACGGATATGAGCAGTTCCAACAATGTCTGGTTCAGGTCCATTGACCCTGGTGCTCCAGATTATGTTTCAGACAGATTCGTCTGGTGGCTGGCCGAGACTCCGGGGGAAATTGACTCCATCGAGCTTTACTTCGAGGGAGCACCCAGATTGGTGGACCCCGGCGGACCCGAGGTTACTCTTTGGGCCTGGAATACTGTCTCATCCACCTGGACCTGGGTTGCGGAGGGCGAGCTTCCGGATGTTGATACCGGCTCCGACGGCGTGGTAAGCGGATCACTGAGCGGTGTTACATGGAGTGAGTACGTGATAGGGGCAAACAACGAGTTCCAATGGATTGCTGTATACAATGTTCCAGATGGGCCTGGACAAGCCACAAGACTGGACACTGATTACGTAAAGACCACGGTTACCAAGATAGGGACACCGAACGGCCAGTTCACCTTCGGCTACGACAACAGCGCAACTCCTTCGGCAGTCCACCAACCAGGGGAACCTCCGACACCCGAATACTTCGAGATCCCCGTGATAGCAGGCTGGAACTTCATTTCCACGCCCTTGATACCGGCCAGCACTGTTGTGCCGGGCGTGTTCACAGACTTGGACGGAGACACCACATGGACCTACCTCC
>JAGLSY010000329.1 GCA_023135545.1 Thermoplasmata archaeon
TGCCGCAGCATACGACATCGAAGTGATGCCAGATGGCGATGCATTCCAGATTGGGCAGGCGTATTGGGTATACACCACTGCCGTGTATGCATGGTTGATACCTTAGGTTGCATAATAATTATAAGGCAGTATGTTCATATACAATTTTGCGTATCGAACCTGTCCTTCAAACATAGCATATGCATTGGGCAGTCACGGGGGTGTGCGCAAATGAAAGAATATATGCGTAGTAATAAGCCAGTGGGCAGTATGTTTGTAATCATAATAGCACTCACAATGATATTATCAACAGGCTCTTTTTTGACATTATCACCAGTAGCAACAGGAACTGCACCAGGGGAGACCGTAAATGAGGTTCCAGACCCAATGATAAGACTGAGGTACGCAAACTTCGATCCATTCATGTCTGAACCTTCCATTCCATCAATGCTGAAAGCACCACTATTCCCCCCTGGTGTCAAAGCACCTTGCATAGTCCAGTCAAAAGGCAAGGTCACCGAGGAATGGAAAGCGGAATTGGAGAAAACCGGGGCGGAAATTGTCGGTTACATCCCGGATAACGCATTGCTGGTCCGTATGAACCAGGCATCGCGAGAGGGAGTGAACCAATTAAGTTCAGTGAATTGGTGCGGGAACTATGAGCCGGCATATAAGATAAGCCCGGACCTCAACGGCCTCTCGGGACTAATTACAATTGACATCAGCTTTTTCATAAAGGGGACCAACGGCCCAACTGTGAGATTCTTGAGGGACAACGGCGCGGAGTTCCTCGACATCGCCAACAATGAGAAGGTGAATAAGCTCATCGTGAGGGCAGATGCCTCTCTCATCAATGAGATTACATCACATCCAGATGTAAAATGGATAAGCCAACATAATCAGCAAGTGAAGTGCAACAACCCGAGTACACAATTGCACCAATCTGGAAGCACAGTCGGGGGGCGTGTCATAGCTGACGACCCAACAGACCCGATTCCTGGCCGGCAGATAAACGGAGACCTGAAGAATGATGGTGCGGGATTTGGTGACGGCGATAGAAAGGTCGTGGCAGTCAGTGATTCAGGTATTCGCACTACCCACGAGGTTTGGAGCGAGGCCGGAAAGGTCATAGACAACTATGTGCCGGACGGAAGCGATGGAGAGCTCGGTGTTGAACCGGGTGACTCTGGTGAGCATGGCCAGGCCACGGCGAGCATGATCTGCGGTGACGCTCCAGGCTACGTAGATTACACAATCCAAGGAGATGGCAAGGACGGGGCGGCCTTCGGAGCCAGGATGATATTCCAGGACATCGGGAAGAACTTTGCAGACCCTTATGTTTATCCACCTCCGGATTACTATCATGACCTCTTCGAGGACGCACAGCACGGTGATGTGGCCAATGGCCATATCGGCGGGGCAAGCGTTCACAGCAACTGCTGGGGCGGAGCTTCTGGTTACAGTGATGAATCTGCCCAGATAGACGAGTATGTATGGGACAATAAAGATTACGTGATATGTTGGGTTGTAGGCGCTGATGGACCTAGTGGTTCAACAATAAGCGACCAGGCTGAAGCAAAAAACTGCATAGGTGTCGGTGCAACAACTGAGGCTGGAACCGCGGTAACATCCTTCAGCAGCAGGGGGCCAACAGTGCCGGACGGCAGGATTAAGCCAGACCTGGTGGCAGTGGGCGAGGGTATCACCACCGCAAATAACGCTGGCGACACAAGCTATTGGCCAGATAATTGGTCTGGAACAAGTGCCGCAACATCTGGCTTGGCTGGTCATGTTGCATTGGTCCAGCAGTACTTCGAGGATGGTTGGGCCCCAACTGGTGTCCAAACAAATGACAATGGTTTCACGCCATCTGCCGCCTTGGTGAAGGCCGCAATGATAAACGGTGCCGTCGACCTGGAAACAGCAGACGTGCCTAATATGGTCGAAGGCTGGGGCAGGATTCATCTGGAAAATAGCCTGTATTTCCAAGGAGATTCCAGGGTCGTAAGGTACATTGATTACGGCATGAACATGCCCGGGACCACAAAAGGAGCAGGGCTTTGCACAGATGATTCAATTGAATACAAATTCAATGTCACAGGAGCAGCCAGTCCTTTCAGGGTTTCATTGGTCTGGTCTGATTACAAGGGCGACCCTGCCGCGTCAATAATGCTGGTGAACGACCTTGATCTTAGTGTTGAAGCCCCGGGTGGCTCGACCTACAAGGGCAATGTGTTCTCAGGCGGAGACTCACAGACCGGGGGCTCTTATGATGTTCTCAACAATATCGAATGTGCTTATCTGAGTTCTCCTGCGGTTGGTGAGTACACGATAACCATCAATGCCAGCAACATTCCCATCGGGCCTCAGGATTTCGCCCTGGTGGTCAGCGGAGATATGGACCCAGGTTACGGTATCATCTCCATGGACAGAGTTGAATACACGGTACAGGATACGATAAACCTCATGGTAAATGACCCGAACAACCTAGCTGGTACAGTTCAGGTGACCCTCACGAGCAGTGGTTCCGGGGATAGTGAGACCTTCGACCTGACAGCAACGGGAGCGAGCACCGGCACCTTTGTTGGCAACATAAATACCGAGTTCAATGTAGTTATTGTGGACGACGGAATCCTCCAAATTAACAATGGAGATACAGTAACTGCCACCTACTCAGATTCTAATCCCATCCATGACTCTGCTGCCACTGCATCTATCCAAACTTTCGGGCCAGTGATAACCAATGTGCGGGTAGAGGATATCATGGGAACCACAGCCATGGTGAAGTGGGATACAGATATACCTTCCAACAGCACTGTGTACTTTGGAACCAGTTCGGACTCTGGCCTCTGGACAGATGCCCAGGGCAATGAGGATTATACCACCACCCACGTTCTTCCACTCATTGGTCTGACGACGGAAACCCTTTACTATTTCGACGTGGCATCTTCAACCACGAGGGGCGCGACCAGCAGGGACGACTTCGGTGGCTCACATTACACCTTTTCAACGACAGGTCTGGCAAGCGGGCCAATGGTGTTCTTTGTGGACGATGACGATGGCTCTTTAGCTTCAGACGGCACGCCCTTCAACGAGGACTGGGAAAACAGTCTGAACGCCTTTGGCTGGACATATACCAGATGGGACATAGTTACCATGGGAACTCCAACCCAGGCAGACATGGAACAAGCTAAGGTTGTGATGTGGGTTGTGAGCGATGGGTATCCTCAAATAAGCGCGGCTGACAGAGATGCACTGGATGATTATCTGGAATTCTCCCCGGATCCGAAGCTTTTCGTTGTGGGCCAAGACATCGGTTGGGACATGAACGCAGGCGGTACTGACCCGGATGTGGCATGGTACGAGAAACATCTACATGCCATATTTGAAAGGGACGACGCGGACGGAGGCGGCGGGGATGGTTCTATCACCATATATGGAATACCTGGTGACCCGATAAGTGGAGACTATACTGGAGGAATAGGCCTGAACCAGGGTGTTTACGGTGCTGGAAGGTTCTGGCCAGACGACATATCCAACAACGGAGGGACCATCTGTTGGGATTACAGTGTTCACGCAGGGGGCGGCGATGCGGCAGGCATCAGGGCCGATGAGACACAAACCAACGCACACACAGGATATCCCGGCTACAGGATGGTATATGAAGCTTGGGCGCATGAGATGATGGGCACATGGAACCCTCCCATAGTTGACCCTATCAGATCTGATGTCTTGGACAAGAGCCTGATATGGCTGCTTGGCGCGGACCACCCGGAGGTAACGTTGACGTACCCGACCGGCGGTGAAACACTTTCCGGAACAGAGACCATAACATGGTCGTCTGTGGGCTCAGTTAACACAAAGGTCTTCTACAGCCC
>JAGLSY010000033.1 GCA_023135545.1 Thermoplasmata archaeon
CCGCCCAGCTCCTTGTTCTTCTCGACGAGATATGTCTCGAAACCCTGCTCGGCCAGCTCCAGAGCGGCCGTCATTCCGGCGACACCGCCGCCGATGACCAGGCCCTTATTGACTACATCTATGTCCTGCCTCAACAGAGGCTCGATGAATCGGGATTTGGCAACCGCCATCCTGATGAGGTCAAGTGCTTTTTCGGTGGCCTTCTTGGGCTCGTGCATGTGCACCCAGCTGCATTGGTCCCGTATATTGGCCATCTCGAACAGGTGGGGGTTCAGCCCGGCCTCCCTGATTGTATTTTGGAAGAGGGGCTCGTGGGTTCTGGGAGTACAGGATGCGACAATAACACGATTTAGATCGTACTCTTTGATCCTGTCCTTGATGATCTCCTGCGTATCCTGGGAACATGTATACAGGTTCCATTCCGCATAGACCACGTAGGGCAGGGTACTGGAATACTCCACCGCATGAGGAACGTCCACCGATGCCGCGATATTGATGCCGCACTTGCACACAAAGACGCCGATCCTCGGAGTCTCATTGGCTACATTCTTCTCCTCTGGGAATTCCTTGTCGGTGACAAGGTTGTATCTCGCAGATGAGATCAGTGCAGAGGCCTTTGCCGCGGCACCACTGGCATCCGCAACTGTCATCGGTATGTCCTTCGGTCCCGAGAAGGCCCCGCTGACGTATATGCCGGGCCTGGATGTTTCCAAAGGCGTGTAATCTCCGGTCTCGCAGAATCCGTAATCGTTCAATTCTATGCCAAGCTTTTCGCTCAGTTCCTTTGCCGAACCCGGCGGGTCCAATCCCAGAGACAGCACCACCAGGTCAAATCTTTCCTTTTTCAGATGTCCGTCCTCTATGTAGGACAGGATGAGGTCATTGGTATCGAAATCCTCTTCCACTTTGGCTATTCTCGACCTCTTGAAGGAAACACCATGCTCGTCCCTTGCTCTGATATAGTAATCGTCAAATTCCTTGCCGAAGGCTCTGATGTCCATGAAGAATATGGAGCTCTTCAAGCCTGGCGTGTGCTCCTGAGCGATCAGTGCCTCTTTTATGGCATACATGCAGCAGACAGAGGAGCAATACTCCTTGCCGCATTTCTCATCCCTGGAGCCAACACATTGAAGGAAGGCCACCTTCTGGGGCATCTCTCCATCTGACGGCCTGAGCACGGTGCCCAGATAAGGGCCGGTGGCACTGAGCAATCTCTCAAATTCCGTGCTGGTCATGACATTGGGGAACCTTCCATAGCCGTAAGCCGGTCTCTGGTTGGGGTCGGCGGTCTTGAAACCGGGCGAGACGATTATAGAGCCGACACTCAATTCTCTCTCGACATCTTCCTGGTCATATTCCACAGCCAATGCCTTGCAGTATCTTTCGCAGTTGCCGCAGCCAATGCACTTGTCCTTGTCAATGGTGAACACCAGCGGCACCGCTTGCGGGTACTGGACATAGATGCTTTCCCTGGCCGACAATCCTTCATTGTACTCGTCAATGGCTTCCACAGGACATTTTTCGGCGCATACGCCGCAGCCGGTACACTTTTCAAGATCTACCCGGCGTGCGTGGTTGGTTATTATCACTTTGAAATTGCCTGGCTCGCCCGTTACTTCCTTCACCTCGCTGTAGGTGATGGTCTCGATATTGTGGTGCCTTCCTGTTGAGACCAATTTCGGGGCCATGATGCACATGGAGCAATCGTTGGTCGGGAAGGTCTTGTCCAGCTGGGCCATAGTGCCGCCGATGCTCGGGCTCTTGTCCAGCAGATAGACCTTGTAGCCGCTGTCTGCCAGGTCTAAAGATGACTGCATTCCTGAAATGCCTCCGCCGATGACGAGCACGGCGCCAACCTTGTCCGTCATCAGGCATCACCATCCTTTACCAGTGATTGGAACTTCGGGGTCGTGCCATCCATGCTCTCGAGCGCGAGCATGTTATTGCGCATGAGCACGGAAATCTCGAAAATGACCCTCTTGGTCGGGATCCTGAGCTTGTCGGCGCATTCCTTGACGGTCTTGGGCCGTGACCTGGATAATTCGAGAATATAGCTCCTGATATATTCTGCCTCGATGTTCTTCCTTATCAACTCCTTGTATCCAGCCAGTTCAAGTTTATCACCATATACATTTCCCTTCTCGACCAGTTCTTCTTCCTTTCCTATCAAGGTTCGCGTTGAATGGGTTTCGAAAAGGCGTTTTACTGCCCTGAGTTCCGTCATGGCATCATCGGCCCCATCAGATGAATTCATTGGGTTCGGTCCGAGTTCTTTGATGTGGTTCGTGAAATCCGTGATGACCTCGCCGAACCTCTTGCCTTCGGACGCGCTCACCCATTCCAGATGTATCCTCTCGTTGCCTATTGAGGTGTGAGAGAGGGCTTCCATGAGTGCATCGAACCTGCGCTGGGTGTGGTAGTTGCCGGTCTGGTAATGGCAGTCTCCGAGATGGCATCCTGTGATGATAACACCGTCAATGCCGGAGAGCAATCCCTCTATAACGAAAACAGGGTCTATCCTGGCACTGCACATAACTCTGATTATCTTGGCATTGGGCGGGTATTGTATCCTGCTCACACCTGCCAGATCAGCTCCGGCATAGGAACACCAATTGCAGAGAAAACCTAGTATCTTAGGCTCGAAATCTGAGGAAGCAGCTTCAGTCATTCTACGACCTCCTTTGATAATGCTCTTATCTGAGCCAGTATCTGATCATCTGTGAAATGCTTGATGGAGATCGCACATTCCGGACAGGCCGCCACGCATGCACCGCAGCCTTTGCACAATATCTCATTGACCTTGGCCTTCAGGTCTGTGGGTTCGCTCATATCGACAATGATCGCCCCGTACGGACAGAGGGCTTCACATGTTCCGCAACCCCCGCATGCATCCTCATCGACCACCGAGACCACGCCCCCGGCCTCCACCATCGTCTTGGACAAGATGGTGCATACCCTGGACACGGCCCCGCATGACTGAGATATAGTTTCATCAATGAACTTGGGCCCCTGTGCCATGCCGCAGAGGAATATTCCGTCCGTGGCGAAGTCAAGCGGTCTGAGCTTCACATGTGCTTCAAAGAAGAATCCGTCCTTGCCAAGCGGCACCTTCAGCATCTTGGCCAGCTCGGAATTGGATGGGTCCGCCACGACCGCGCTGCTGAGGATCAGGTAATCGGGATTGAGAAGAAGCTCCCGGCCAAGTATGTTGTCCATGACCTTGAGCTGGATGGCATTGTCGATGATGTTGACCTCCGGTTTCAGGTCATCATCATATTGAATGAAGATCGCGCCCTTCTCACCGGCTTCCTGATAGTATTTCTCCTTGAAACCATATGTCCTTATGTCCTTGTATAGGTTGAAGACCGACGCCTGCGGGAATCTCTTCTGGACATTCAAAGATGTCTTTATCGAGGTCGTGCAGCAGATGCGACTGCATTCTGTATTTTCCTCTGTTCTGGCACCTACACAATGGATTATGGCAACGCTCTTCGGCTGTATCTTCCCCTCATGCATCTGAAGCTCGAACTCCATCTGGGTCATTATATTGGGGTGCTGGCCGTAAGAGTATTCGTTTGGCTTGTATTCGATACCACCTGTTGCCACGATTATCGTGCCGTGCTCTATCGAAGTGCCGTCGGTCAATGTTGATATGAAGTTGCCCAGATATCCCTCCAGGTGGCTGAGCTCGGTGTTCTTGTGGATGGTGATATTATCATCATTCTCCAGACCAGATACCAGGTCATTGAGCAGAACCTGCGGGTCATCGCCGGTTATCGTATCCTTGATGTCTTTCAAATGACCGCCCAGTGAATCGGACCTCTCGACAAGGTCCACCTTGAAACCCTGCTTGGAAAGCTCCAGAGCAGCCGTCATGCCTGCCAGGCCGCCTCCCAGAACAAGCGAGGATATCTTGGTCTCAACACTGGACTTGCTCAATGGTTTCAATAATGCGGATTTTGCCACTGCCATGTGTGTGAGAGACTTGGATTTCTGGGTAGCTTTTTCAGGCTCGTGCATGTGCACCCAGCTGCAATGGTCGCGAATGTTCGCCATCTCGAAAAGGTAAGGATTGAGTCCGGCCTCCCTTATCGTGTCTTGAAAGAGTGGTTCATGCGTTCTCGGAGAACATGAAGAGATGACCACTCTGTTGAGCTTGTGCTTCTTGATGAGGTCCTTGATGGTCTCCTGGGCATCTTGACTGCATGAATATAATGAATCGGTGGCATACACAACGTTGGGCAGGGTCTTCGCATACTCCGTAACAGCCTTGACATCCACGACTCCTGCGATATTGGTTCCGCAATGGCATATTATGACACCTATCCTCGGCTCCTGGTCTGTTACATCTATCTCCTCTGGGTATACCTTTTCCTCGATCAGCGTGTTGCGGGCATCGGCAATAACGCTTCCGGCCTTTGCGGCAGCGCCGGACGCCTGCGCCACCGACTCGGGTATATCCTTGGGTGATTGGAAAACACCACTCACGAAGATGCCTGGCCTGGATGTGGACAAGGGGTCAAAGGCTGTGGTCTCGCAGAAACCGTATTCATTGGTCCTGATGCCAAGTTTTTCTGCGAAAAACTCAGCATCAGCCTGCGGCCTGAGCCCGACCGACAGTATCACCATATCGTATTCCTCAACCTTGATGTTTCCGCCGTCAATGTACTTCAGAAGGATGTTCCCTTTATCCGTTTCCTCCAATGATGGCACACGATTGTTGCGTATGACTCTGACACCGTAATCATTCTCGGCCCTGATCCTGAAATCCTCGAATCCTCTGCCAAATGTCCGGATATCCATCGCGAATATGTCTGCCTGCAGGTCTGGGGTATGCTCCCTCGCTATCATGGCTTCCTTCACGGCATAGGTGCAGCAAACACCAGAACAATACTCATTTGTCCTGTGGTCCCTGGAGCCCACACACTGTATGAAGGCTATCTTCTCGGGCGTTTTTTCATCGGATATTCTCTGGACATGGCCGCCGGTTGGCCCGGAGGCATTGAGCATCCTCTCGAATTCCAGGGATGTGATGACGTTCTTGAAGAGGGCGTATCCGTATTCCGGACTTTCATGAGGGTCAAAGGCCTTCATGCCTGTTGATACAATAATGGAGCCCACCTTCAGCTCTATGGTCTCATCTTTCTGGGTATGGTCAATGGCATCCGCAGGGCAGACATCGGAGCAGGGCGGTGAATCACCGCACTTCCCTGTCCTCTGGAAGATGCATTTATCAGGGTCGATGGTGTACTTCAGGGGAACCGCCTGGGGAAATTGAACATATATCGCACTTCTCTTTGACAGACCTTCGTTGTACTCGTCTATTATTCTGTCATGTAATCTGCACTTTTCCGCGCATAGGCCGCAGGCTATACATTTGTCGAAATCCACGAACCTGGCCTTCTTATTTACCTTGGCCGTGAAATTGCCTGCCTCTCCGTCAACTTCCATCAGCTCGGAATATGTAAGTAATTCGATGTTCGGATGCCTGGCCGCGTTCACCATCTTCGGCGCCTCTATGCACATGGAGCAATCGTTTGTCGGGAAGGTCTTGTCCAGCTGTGCCA
>JAGLSY010000330.1 GCA_023135545.1 Thermoplasmata archaeon
ATACAATATTTCTGGATGGTACATAAGTATCGGGAATATCATTTACAGGATTCTCAGTGCGGATGTTTGCCTCCTTGTCAAATAGCGTCGACCCTCCGATTTTCTCCAAGGCCAGCGGGAAGATCAGATGCTCCAATGCATCAAAATACCCTGCAATTTTCTTGGCGTAAGTGATCTCTTCCGCATGCCTGCTGCCATAATCAAATGTAAGGGCCAGTATGTCATAACCTTTCTTCCTCGCGATGGCCGCGCATGTGGCCGAATCCAGCCCTCCGGACAACAAAACTACAGCTTTTGCCATATCCAAGCACCCTGGCCCTTCCCTTCATCCACTCCAACTCCAATTGCTTGGACATTGGGCGGGAGTTCCAGGCTGTTCAACAATCTCTGCAATATGAAGTGGGCCAGCATCTCGGCCGATACCGCGTCCAAATCCAGGATGACCACATCCTCAAGCGGAAATGAATAATGTTTATTTCCACTATCGGCAGTAACCTGGTCGCCATCCACGACAACCCTGGTGACCTTGGAATTGCCGGGCAGCAGAACTCTATGGTCCAGGTCCTCTATCACTGCCTTTACTGCCTTCTTGAGAATCACAAAATCCATGATTATCCCATCGGGGCCAGTGTCTCCCTTTACCGTGAGATGTACCCCGTAATTGTGGCCGTGCAGGCGAGAGCACTTGTCGTGCTCGGCAAGGAAATGGCATGATGAGAAGACCATGTTCAGGTCCCAGCCATTTAATTTTAACTTCATGTTTAATCGGATAAGCGCACTGCTAATAAAGTTTATCGCAGGATTCAAAGGCCTAAATCACGTGCTAGCTCCTCAGGAAACGTTCCCTTCTCTGCATTTCCTTTCAACGTGCTGACCGTCGCCCCCTCCAGCACTGGCCAGTATCAGGTCTGCCAGCCCCTTCACACCATCGGGCTCTGTGCAGTTGAAAACAGGATAGTCAGGATGCTCCGTAATCTCATTGGCGATGATACCGGAAAGGGCAATCACCCCATCCCCGATGTCCCGGACCTCGAAAGTATCGGCCAGCAGTTCCGGGGATTTGGCAATTATCATTTTAATCACATCCGGGTGGTCGGTTTCCACCCCCTCGCATATCAGAATATCCGTATCATCGGGCACAAGGGCCAGTATATCATCAAACGAAGGTCTTTCCGGCCTGTTCTGTATTAAGGCCAGCTCGTCCTTCGACATGGATATCACGAAGTCGGCTCCGGCCCGTTTTTGCCGCCATGTATCCTTCCCCTCGGTGTCTATTGTGAAACCGGCCTGAACCATCCACTTCACCCCTCCTATTTTGTAGCCTCTGGCCTTGAATTCTGAAATTAGGGCTTCGGCAGTTGTGGTCTTGCCAGACTTCTTCAGGCCAATTAGGGAGACAATTATCATCAAATTGGATAAATGGCTAATCCTTTAAGAAAACTTTGATTGGTTCGAGATAATTATAATATCATCTGCTGGCGCGTTGAAACTTCCGTGACTGGTGCAGTCTTTGCCCTCCTTCCTCCCCCACCATACTGGGCAACACTGAGACCCATGCTAATAATTACTGGGACCCTTGACTGGTGAATGATATGGTTTTTGGATGATTGGCTTGGGAATATTGCCCTATCCGCCACTAATCAGATGAATTATCTGAATGCTGGCTCCATCCAAGAATTTGGTGGACTCGAAAGCCGGTTTTTTGACCAATTGACCATCAATCTTTACTACTATCAATGGGAATACAAAATTCATTCGTTTGATTAGCTGGCTTATGGTCTCGCCCTCCACGAATTCCACTTCTTTTCCATTTACCTCGATGGTCATATTTCACCTGCTAATATTGTATATTTCCCACTTATCGCATATCATAAAGCGCATATCTTTTAAAACCTTTGTTGATTGATTGCCAATTACTGTTAAAGACCGAGAATGCTCTGTCTTTCAAGTCAGAGATGAATCGGTCTACAGTAACAAGTATACCGCCGTATGCTCATCAATAACATTTAACTGAACTCGAAGCTAAACAAAGCTTCGAGAGATCGAGCATATGGCCCCCAGAATGTAAACTTCCGGGCCAGAATCGCAACGTCATGTCATTTATGGCCTGGTAGTTTACAGCAAAGCAAATTATTTAGGAGTAGAAATCTCATTGGCCATTGATGACATTGACAGATGAAGACATTGAATTGATAGGAAAGGCCAAAGCCCTCGTGGGAGATAAAAAGGTCAGCTGCGGCGTTGTCAAGGAGGTCGGGGCCGCCCTCATTACCGAAGAAGGCAAGATATTTACCGGGGTGAGCCTGGACCTGGCTTGCGGGATAGGCTTCTGCGCCGAACACTCTGCCATTGCCAATATGATATCCCATACCGATGAGACCCGGATAAAGACCATCGTGGCTTTCGGGAGCGACATAATGTATCCATGCGGCAGATGCCGGGAAATGATGGGGTTGATAGATAATTCCAACCGCGAGTTCACGGATATCATCATCCCCGGGATGAAGAAGGTCAAGTTGAAGGAACTGTTGCCAGGCGAGTGGAAATAATATAAAAATCAGCCCTCTCGTCCACTCAATTCCATCTCCTTTGAGATATTTAGTAAAACCCGGAGAATTCTTTTTACCTATGATGCAATATCCAACTAATGGCCATACCCCGCGACCGCATGTACCTGAAATTCCGCCTTTACGGCTTTTTGAAGAATCTGCGTTTCTTCGACCCCTTCATTCTCCTGTTTTTCATGGATGCTGGCCTGTCCTTTTTATCCATTGGGCTTCTGTATGCAATTCGGGAGATTTTCATTAACATCTTCGAGTTGCCCACCGGCTTCCTGGCAGATACTTTTGGCCGGCGAAAGTCCATGATTTTATCATTCTCATTCTGCCTTGCGGCATTTCTCATTTTCTATATCTTCCCGGGATTCTGGTTCTATGCACTGGCCATGGTATTCCTTGCCGCGGGTGAGGCATTCAGGAGCGGCACCCACAAGGCCATGATCCTCGATTATCTGAAACTGAGGAAGATTGAGCACAAGAAGGTGGAATATTATGGACGTACGCGTTCCGCATCACAGCTTGGTTCCGCCATCTCCGCCCTCATAGCCATTGTTCTAGTTATCTACACCGGCGATTACAGGATTGTGTTCCTGGCATCCACCATCCCCTATGTTGCCGAGCTCTTTCTGATGGCCTCGTACCCGGCATATCTTGATGGCGATATTGCGAGAGGCCGTGAAAGGACCAGGGCTGGCCTGAAAAACTCCTTTTCTGACACATGGCGTTCCTTTGTTAGCATATTCAAGAGCAGGAACGCCATGCGCGGCATCATGAATTCATCTGTCTTTGGCGGCGTATTCAGGGCCTCGAAGGAATATCTTCAGCCGGTGTTGGAGGCACAGGCCATCGCCCTGCCAGTCTTTCTCTATCTTGTGGACCAGGAGAGGATCGCCATTCTCGTTGGCTTGACGTATTTCTTCCTTTATCTTATGACCTCACTCACATCCAGAAGTGCGGGGAGGATCGCATCGAAACTATCTGAGGT
Organism: Thermoplasmata archaeon; assembly: GCA_023135545.1. GTDB lineage: Archaea > Thermoplasmatota > Thermoplasmata > SG8-5 > JAGLSY01 > JAGLSY01. The sequence continues at coordinate 3,544 of JAGLSY010000330.1, forward strand.
ATCTCGCGGGATAAACACCACATTTGTGATCGGGGCCGCGCTCCTTATCATTTCTGGATTTTCAACATATATGGGCTGGTATCCGGTCGCAGTGGCAAGCTTCATTGGTCTGTATATAATTCATAATATTAGACGGCCAATGAACGTCGGTTACATCAGTGATACGATACCCAGCAAGGTCATGGCCACAGGTCTCAGTGTCGAATCACAGGTGAAATCAATGGTGACAGCGGTCTTTGCCCCCCTCATCGGCTACCTGGCTGACGTATATGGGGTGGGCCAGGCCCTGGCAGTTGTGGGAATAATCTATCTGGCACTTCTGCCGATCGTGGCTGTGAGGAAGGCCGAGGATAAACTTTGAGGGAGCTTTCTCAAACCATTTTTCTGAACTCGCGGGCGGTGAAAGCCATGGAAAGCGGGTTCTGGAAAGAGCCGGCCAGACATCCGCAGTTTGAGCAGTCGGTGTTGGCTCCGAAACAGCGCCTCGTCTTCCAATTCACATCAAAATGCAGAACATCGTCGCCCCAATAGCACCTGCCGCGGTGGTCGGCCTCCTCGTACCATTTGATCATGGCATCGCTGAGCAAGAATTGCCTGGGATGGGCTTTTTTGACCCTTTTCAACTCGTCCACGATGAGCTTCCTCTCCTCCGCTTTAACATGCATCGGGATCTTGACGCCGGTTCCTGACGCGCAGATATTGCAGACAACGCCTCTGAAACCATGCTTTTTCGAGAGCCTGACAACAGCCCCCAGCTCCTTGTAATTGTCCATGGTTATCGTCATGTTTATGGCAACTCGCCTGTCGCCAGAATAAATCTTCAAGACCTTGTCAAAAGTCCCCCGTCCTCTTATCGAGTCGTTGGTCCTCCGCATGCCGTCCAGTGACACATACAGGAGATGATCGAACTTCCTCGGAATGAGGATGGTCCCGTTCGTGATGACATAAATAAAGGGGAAGATCCTGTGGGCCAGCATAAGAACATCCCTCCTGAGGGCAGGCTCGCCGCCGACGAGCAGAACGAACCTGATACCCTGCCTGTGAAGCTTTTTGAACCGCTTTTTCCAAACAGCCAGCGGCAGTTCTTTCTTCTCAAAATCATCTTTGCCGTGAAAGTGATAGCAATGCCCGCATCTGAGGTTGCAGTTGTCTGTCACGTCTATTTCAGCGAAGTACTTGACGCCGCGAACCTTTCTCTTTAATTCGAGATAGGCCAGATAAGGAATGTCGGAGTTCTTCATTGTTTCAG
>JAGLSY010000331.1 GCA_023135545.1 Thermoplasmata archaeon
GATAACCAATGGAACTGTTGAAGGCAGCAACATAGCCTGTAAGGGATATGCCAACATTCATGTTTTGGGCTGAAATCTCGGTTGCACCTGTGTCCATGGTATCCACGATGAGGATGTAGTCCACTGTGGGAGCAAGGATCGTGAATGACACTGAGAATGTATGACCTGTGCCGTCATCGACCCACCAGGTCGCTGTACCCCCATAATATCCTGAATGAAATGCAGACGTGTTGGAGCCTGAAAGAGGCACTGTGGATGCATTTGTCCCCGAGTTTACAACCCACCAGGTAACCGAGATATCCCACATGTAACCAATGGTGTTGTTGAAGGCGGTTGCGTATCCTGTTATCAGGTAATCAACACTCAGGGGCTGATCCAATATTACCATTGACCCTGTTCCTGGTGTGTTTACAATGTATATCTCATCGACTTCCGGAGGATTTATTGTAAATACAACAGTGTCGGTATTACCGATAATGTCCTCTGCAGTCCAGGTTCCCGAACCGCCTGTGGAGTTGGCATTGAACGTGGACATGGTGCCCATCCCCGGATTTGTCTCTGCAGAAGCACCGCCTGCATTGTTGACCGTCCACAACACAGAGATATCACCGAGATATCCAATTGTATTGTTGAATGCGGCTGCATGGCCTGCAACTGTAAAGGCCACATCCACTGTCTGGTCGGGAATCTCTGTGACACCCACCCCCGGCGTATCAACGATTAGGATGAAATCCCCCCAGGGCGCATTGATGCTGAAATCGACGGTATCTGTATGACCGGCCCCGTCATCGGCTGTCCACGTTGCACTGCCTCCGAAATGACCCGAATATATAATGGAGGTAATTGTGGATGAAACTGGATCAGTGGTAGCGTTTGCCAGACCCATATTCGAGACATCCCAGTCAACCTGTAGATCGTACATATAGCCAATGCTGTTGTTGAATGCGGCAGCGTAACCGGAAATGGCCACCCCCACATTTACTGTCTGATCCGGGATAATATTGGCACCCGTGCCCGGAGTATCGACAATGGCAATATAATCCACAGTAGGCGTAAGAATTGAGAAGACAACAGAATCACTATGGCCCTGCCCGTCGTCTGCAATCCATGTGGCTGTGCCGGGATCCGCACTGGCATTGAATACGGAACCTGTCCCTGTGGGCGGACTAGTAAGTGCCGATGAACCAGAATTGTTGACAGACCAGCTCACAGAGATATCGCCCATGTAACCCAGTGAGTTGTTGAAAGCGGCTGCATAGCCCCATATCGTGTGCCCTGCAATAACGGTTGCATCTTGAATCTCATCTATACCAGAACCCGGGCCATCTACAATGATAATATAATCCACTGCCGGCGGGCTCACAGTGAACACCACTGTGTCCGAGTGCCCCGAACCATCATCGGCAATCCAAGTGGCTGTGCCATTGGCGGCCCCCGAGTAGAATTCAGAGCTTGAACCTGAAAGGGGATTTGTGGAGCCTTCTGCACCGGAGGCATTGATCACTGACCAGTCAACTGTAATGTCTCCAATGTATCCGATGGTGTTGTTGAATGCGGCAGCATAACCTGTAATTGACAAAACGACACTGACGCTTTGGTCCGGTATCTCGGTCTGTCCTGTACCACCAGTATCCACAATGAGGATGTAATCCACAGCCGGAGGATTGATTGTGTACACCACCCAGTCCACATGACCACTGCCGTCATCGGCAGTCCAGTTTGCAATGCCTCCAGCATTGCCTGCACTGAATTGCGAGCTCGTGCCAGAACCGGGAGTCGTACTCGAAGAGGAGCCGATATTGATTACCGACCATGTTACTGATATATCCCCAAGATAACCGCCTCCGGTATTGTTGAAGGCAGCTGCATAACCTGTGAAAACAAAACCGGCATCCACTGTCTGGCCCGGTATCTCGGTAACTCCGGTATCCGGTGTATCCACTATTAAAATATAGTCCACATTGAAACCTGATATCGTGATGGA
>JAGLSY010000332.1 GCA_023135545.1 Thermoplasmata archaeon
TGTCACTGTGACCCTCGGGAGATGGAAAACATAGAATGGCTCATTTTCCATTCTATGGTGTAAAATACTTATATCTGGCATTCAATCGCCATCTGGTTCCCATGTCTGAAGTATATTTTGCAAAAGTAGGTGCCAGCAAGCACGATGAAAGACTGCCCAAGAAGGTAAAGGAATTGTTCGACAAGGCCGGTTTCGCCGGCCTTATCGGCAAGAACGAGTATGTCGCCCTCAAGGCTCATTTCGGAGAGCCCGGAAACACCACCTTTCTCAGACCCCAGTACATGCGCCAGATAGTCGACAAGGTCAAGGAGAGCGGAGGCAAGCCCTTCCTCACCGATGCCAACACCCTGTACACCGGCCAGAGGTCGAATGCCATTGACCATCTCAACGCCGCATACCAGCATGGATTCTTGCCAGCCGTGGTTGATGCGCCCGTGATAATCGCCGATGGACTGACCGGTCGTGATTTTGTGGAAGTTGAAGTCAATCTGAAACACCTCAAGACCATCAAATACGGAACCGCGGCATACCACGCCCACGTCATCGCCGCAGTATCGCATTTCAAGTGCCACATGGTGGGTGGGATCGGAGGGGCGATCAAGAACATCGGCATGGGATTCGGAAGCCGTGCTGGCAAACAGCAGATGCACTCTGACGTGAACCCAAAAGTCAATGACGAAAAATGCATCGGCTGCAAAACCTGCCTGAAATGGTGCCCCGAGGATGCCATAACCATAGTGGACGGCAAGGCCCTGATAAGCCAGGAAAAATGCATAGGCTGCGGCGAGTGCATGATATCGTGCCCGACCAAAGCCATAAATGTAAGATGGGATGCGACAAGCCAGTCCCTGCAGGAAAAGATGGCCGAGTACACCTACGGTATTCTGAAGGACAAGATGGACAAATGCTTCTTCTTCAACTTCGTGCTTGATGTCACCCCGGACTGCGACTGTGTACCCTGGAGCGGGGCTCCCATCGTGCCGGATGTCGGAATAGTGGCTTCAACGGACCCGGTTGCCATAGACCAGGCCAGCGCCGACCTTGTCAATCAACAGAGGGCTAACATCGGCTCCAAGGTGACAAAGGCCATGGAACCCGGAGAAGACAAAATTCATGAGGTCCACAATCTGACCTGGGATTATCAGTTGAAGTACGGCGAGAAGATCGGCCTGGGTAGTCGGAAATACAAGATAATCGAGATATAGAATTTGCCTAGGCCAGTCCATTAAATCATTGATTAAATTTCGATGGTGTATAACTAGGTAATATACTGCCTACATTTATATACGACAAAATTAATTAGCTATAATGTCGGTTAGAGAAAACTCTAATTAAAGGTATCTAGGAATATAGGAGAGATAAAGATGTGGGGAAGTAAAAAAGTAATTGCATTCGTGATTGTGTTTGCCTTTGTTCTTTCGGCCTTTGGAAGCATGTTGGCAACCAGTAGCACACCAATGCCATCTTTTTCTTCGATGGCGGTCGATGTAAATCAACCGCCGATTGCAGACGCTGGACTTGACAAGACAGTTTGTGTTGGTGAGGAGGTTTTTTTTGACGGCTCTGGCAGTTATGACACAGATGGGGACATAGTTGAATATGCCTGGAATTTCGATGATGGGGCTATTGAGACATCTACCCAAGGATGGGAAACGAAAGGATTGGCTATCAATTTTGGAGGCGCTTATGAGGGAAGATGGGTCTTCAAGCCCTCTGTGATCTATGACGATGGGGTCTACAAGATGTGGTATTCAGGCGCAGAAGTGAATCCAAACCCGTACCGTATCATGTATGCAACTTCAACAGATGGTATAAATTGGATAAAACATGGTCTGGTGATCGATATAGGTTCCTCTGGCAGCTTCGATGATGTTGGTGCAAGTCGTCCTACTGTTATAAAGGACGGTAGCACCTATAAAATGTGGTACTCCGGCCACGATGGCTCAAAGTACACCATTGGCTATGCTACCTCAACAGATGGTATTGGTTGGGCCAAGCTCGGCGGAGTGATGGGTGTCGGCGCACCAGGTTCATATGATGATGAGGGCGTCTACAATCCCTCTGTGCTCAAAGATGGAGGCACCTACAAAATGTGGTACGTTGCTCAAAATGAGCCAACCAGCACCGATAGAAGGGTGGCTTATGCGACCTCGCCAGATGGCATTACCTGGACAAAACACGGTGTGGCAGTAGATAATGGCGGTGTATATGATAATATAGATGCATACTCACCCACAGTAATTAAAAATGCTGATGGCACTTATGACATGTGGTATGCAGGCAGGAGCAATGAAAGTCACTTCTGTATTCTACATGCAACCTCACCAGATGGTATCACTTGGACCAAGAAAGGCCTCGCAATCGACTGGGGGGGTCAATACGCAAACGACTGGGTTGCATATCAATGTGCCTTTTTCGACGGTACGACCCTCCACATGTGGTATTCAGGCTATGATGGATATTATATCAGAATATTGCATGCTGTTTACATTGAGGCTGACAATCCATCCCACATTTACGATGAGGAAGGTATTTACACAGTCACTCTCACAGCGACTGATAATGATGGTGCTGTGGGAACAGACACATGTGTAATTACCGTATTAGCTCCTAATCAACCGCCCGTTGCAGATGCTGGCCTAGATCAAATAGTGGAAGTAAATGAAATTGTTCAATTTGATGGCTCAAGCAGCTATGATCCCGATGGCGCAATCGTGAGTTATGATTGGGGATTCGGCGATGGTAATACAGGTTCTGGAATCTGTGTATCACATGCATATTCCTTGCCAGGCACATATACAGTTACCCTCACCGTTATAGACAATGATGGCTTAAGTGCCACCGGCACCTGCCAGATAACTGTTACAGAGCCCTACATACCTCCACCACCTTTACCGCCGATTGCCGATGCCGGAGCTGACCAGATAACAGATGTCGATATCGAATTGATATTCGACGGCTCAGGCAG
>JAGLSY010000333.1 GCA_023135545.1 Thermoplasmata archaeon
AAGGATTATGACTGGGTGGAAGAAATTGTTGAAGAAGAACATGACAATTTCTTACTTCCCATCCCCGATGATGTGGAGTATGATTTTTTCCTGGGAGAGGTGAAGACCGCTCTCTTGATAAATGACTGGATGGAGGAAGTGACCGAGAATGACATCGTCAAGAAGTACAATGTGGGCCCCGGCGACATAAGGAACAGGGTGGACACCGCGGAATGGCTGGTCTATTCCATGAGGGAGATCGCCCGCCTGTTCGGGAGCAGGATGACCGAGGAGCTCAACCACCTGGTGCTCAGGGTGAGAAGCGGGGTAAAAGAGGAACTGGTGCCCCTGGTCCAGTTCAAGGGAATAGGGCGCAAGCGGGCCCGTGCCCTGTTCAATACAGGCTTCAAGGATGCCGCCTCGATAGAGAAGGCCAGTGTGAAGGAGCTGGCAAGGATCCCGATGATGGGCGACCTTACCGCCAAGAGCCTCAAGGAGCAGGCGCGAAGAAAATAGAATAATCATGTTTTTATACAGTTCTCCATCATAATCATGTCTCCAACATATACACCCTTTTCAATAATTGATTGATACAATATAGATACATTCTTATATACTTGATACAATAACATTAATATCAAAAATTAAGGTAGAAGAGAGGGATTAATTTGATATTTGACAGAGTTGGCGGATTGAGAAAGTTCATAACGATTGTTCTGGGCATAGTCCTGGCATTTCCGGCCGTACTGGTCTTTACGGGAAGCCAGTTCGCTATCGGAGCACCAGAATTTGACTCACCGGCAATGGATGCTGAAATGAGAGACACGGTTATATCGGGCGATGATATCTATGAGGTCTGGATAGATGGAGGAAATCATGATGCTGTCCTTATGTTCTCGATGAGCAATGATGCAGGCGAAACATGGGGAGAGCCTGTCCAGATAACCACAGATGAGTTCACACCTATGAATGTGGACATGCGCCCCGGCGCAAAAGGCCTCCATATCATCTGGATGGACGGGACCTCAAAGCTTCTGGCTACCGGTTACATGAGTATTGATTTCACAGGCCAGGTTAGCCGCCCAATGACATTCAATGGAGAGAGCCCAAGCATGGATGTCCTTGGTGAACAGGTTGTCATTGCTACAACCGACGGAACCCTTGATGTTCATATAAGTGAGGATTCAGGCCAGACATTTGAATCATTTCCCTTGTTCGAAGGATTGATAAGCTCACAATCATCAGTATTACTGGAAAATGGCCTCATAAGCATTTCGACCTTTGCCGGCGTCCGTGATACGGACACTGGAAAATTGTCAGATAGAGGCATTTACCAGACAACAAGGGACAGTGGCATCTGGTCGCCTTCTGAGAAGATTACAGATACCGGTTCGGTAAAGGAAATGGCCATGACCAAAGGTGAGATAACCTGGACCGAGGTAAATTCGAAATCCATTGATACTTACATGATGCCCGAGATTGTTCCCGGCGTATACGGCCCCAAGGCCCTGATCTCCTCAGAGACCATACACTCCAGCCCACCAGCCCCTAGCACAACGGCAAAACTTCCGCCCAAGAAATGGACCTATATCTGCTATCTTGATGCAGATAATAACTTGGACAGCTTCGGCTGGGAAGATATGAACGAGATGGAGGAGATAGGATCAGATGCCGATGTGAACGTGCTCGTCCTGTTCGACGGGGATACTTTCTCGGGAGACGATACTCATGCATATTATATCGAGCTGGATACTGTAAACCCGGGCGGCTCCACCGAAGCCGATATCATCTCAACAGAAATTCCATTGACAGATATCAATCCGGGATGGGGCACCGAACTGAACATGGGCGACCCACAGAATGCAATAGATTGGGTGAATTATGTTTACACC
>JAGLSY010000334.1 GCA_023135545.1 Thermoplasmata archaeon
AATAAGGGCTCATAGCCTCTCTGCTAGCATCCATCAACAGATTAGCAGAGGGGATACCCAAGGGCAGTAATCATCCATTCTAAATGGTCGATTACTGCTGAAAAGAACCTGTTAGGTTCTTTCCTTTAGCCTTGGGGAGCCCTCATTCTGAAAATATGGGTGTCATTTAAACTTGGACAGGTGCTTCATCCAATTGTCTCTGTATTTTTGTACCTCTTCTGGGTTGGCACCGGCCTCCGATGCAGACGAAAGAACACAATTTACGAAATCAAGAACGTTCCGGGGCTTGGGGAGGTCCTTTGAAAAGCCCAGCCTGGAGATACAATTCTGGAGAATATCGGTCGACTTGCTGGTTGACTTGACCAGATGGGGCAGTTCCATGATTACCAGGTCCATTACGGAGCGGGTTGTCTTCCGCCCGTCAGACTCGTAGATGCTTTTGGCCTTGGCGACACCTATCTGCCGGTTCATGGGGTCCAGGAAGGAGTTGGCAGCCAGCATATTTATTGCAAGGGTTTCGAAGCTTCTTTCGACATTCTCCCCGGTCTTGGCGCTGGTCAGTATCCAGGCCTTCTGGTCAGTTTCCAATTTACCGTCAAAATCATCGCAGTACTTGGCCTCCATCTGCCTGAAGAATTCCACTGTGGCCTGGGCCTCTTCTTCTCCGGCAAGCAGGTCCATCTTGTTGCCCACAAACGTGAGGGAGGGGATTATACCACCGGTAACCTCTCTAAGCAAGGGAATCCAGTAATCCTCCAGGCCGGCTCTGGTCTTCGGGTCTGTCAGGTCCACCAGAAGAATCGCACCGTCTGCCCCTGCAATATGCTTGGCCTGAGTTGACTGGAAGCCTTTGCTGCCGATTATGTCCCAGACCATCAGTTTGACCTCATAATCCACATCCTTGTATCTGGTGGCCACAACCCTCTTTGACACCTTGGCCCCTATGGTGCTGATATAGGCATCATCGAATTGGTCATGGACAAATCTCCTTATCAAACTGGTCTTGCCAACGGCAGAGTCGCCCAACAGAACGATCTTCTTCACAACTACTTCATCATTGCCCATCTTTTCTCCTATATGTTCAAGGGCTTTTGGGTATAAATATTATGCACCTAGAACCAAATACTTAGCTTTTGATACTGTTGAAAGCGTATTTGGTTTTATAGTTACGCACATGAATGATGTGGTCGTTATTCAATATAAGTGCAAAGCTTTAGGTGCGCAACTATAATCTGCTGGCTTCTTATTCCAGAGTAATATGCCTATTGACAGCTACTGGGCCAAATCGCCTTTATCCATGAACTCATCCACTATGGTCTGGATGCCCTGAACCTTGGAAACCGTGCCGTCCCAGTCCTTGAGCACCTCGTCAAAGTCCTCGTGTACCTGTATTGAAAGTTTTTTAATGTCGGCCCTTAGTTCCCGGGCCTCGAAGCCAGTGAACAGAATGACCAGGGATACGCTGCCGTGATGCTCCAGCAGCATGCTCATGTTCCCCATCCTCAGGGACTGCAGGTTTTCTCTTTCAGCGGCATCAAAAGCATCTCCGAGGAAGTTCTGAATTGCCGCAAGCATTGCGCCCACCATATCGGAATCCATTCCCTCATCTTCTCGCGAGCGACGGGCATGTGCCAGAACGATGCCGTTATCCTGTATCACGAAAATCTCATTGACCTTGGATTCCTTCCATTTCAGTTCCGGGGAAAGCCATTCCACCATGTCCGTGCAAAAGTTGTTGATATGGTTTATGGAAAACACTATCAGCACCAGGATGCTGGCACTGATGAAGATATGATAATTCTCTCCGACATCGGGGAGCAATGACAGGACGGTAACCTCCAGGACTATGAAAATCGTAACTGTGACAATTGCCCGAGCCATGAGGATGAGGCCGCGCCTGAAAAAAAGCTCTATTCCCGTAACAAGCTGGTACTTGACGATGCCGCGCACGGTGTTCAT
>JAGLSY010000335.1 GCA_023135545.1 Thermoplasmata archaeon
CTTCTTTGCGTCGAGCCGCTGGCTGCAGTGTGGTCAATGCGTTGAGTTCCTTCTGCTGTGCAAATACCGAGATGAAAAAGGCCTTGTAATCCATGCCCAGAAGTTTGACAACAGCCTCAGTGGTCTCCTTGGTGCCGGTTGCCATGATCTTGCCGTCGGCCAGCAAGGTGGCGGTCATGGTAAGCGCCTTGCCCACCATCCTCCTCTGCACCCTGTACATGGTGCGGTTGAGTTCGAATTCCAGCACAACCTCGCATGGGTCCGAATGGGCGCTGTCCTGCCTCTTCACGCTCTCCCTGCCGGTGCGCACGATAGCTTTTTCATTCCCGTAAAGGACCCAGGCCACAGCCTCCAGCAAGCTGGACTTGCCGGCTCCGTTGAGGCCGATGACCCCCACCAATCCGTCCGGGAATTCAAGTTCCAGGTCCCTGAAACGGCGGTAATTCTTCAGTTGCAGATAAACGAGCCTCATTCAGCCTCACCCCCGGCTCTTTTAATGTACTCCATGCCTCTGGCCTTCAGTTTTTTCTTGTCTATGCCCTCGACAGCCCTTTCTTCGATATAGCCTGCAAATTCCTTTTCCAAAGAATCGAAGACGGTGTCGCCAAAGGCGATGGCCTGCTCATCCGAGGTGGTCTCTACCTTGATCTCAAAATGAAGCGCGTCCTTCATCCGCTTTTTCAGGTTGCCGGTATCGAGCAGATGATACTCGCCGGACCTGATATTGACCAGTTTGAGCCGGATTATCATTCCCTTCACTTTCACCTTGTCCAGCCTCTTGATAATGGCCTCCATGATTTTGGGGCTATCCATCTTCTGGCAGTCGATGGGGCCGATATCAATCATGCCCCTGGTCTCGATCTTATGAAATTCCCAATTACCGGCATCCAGGTCCACAATCACGAAGCCTTTTTCCTGCCCGACCTCCCCGAAGTCCAGCCTCTCCGTGGAGCCGGCGTAGACCGCGTTATCAGTGACCTCGCAGTGGTCGTGGTAATGCCCCAGGGCGATATAGTCAAAGTTCTTGTCCAGCCCTCCGCTGTGGGCGATCTGCTCGTTGAATTCACCTGTCTTGAAAACACTGAGGCCGGCCACCCCCGCATGAAGCATGGCTATGTTATACTTGAATTTCTTGTCTGGCTTTAGTAATTTCAATTCCTTCTCGAAGATGGGCTTGTCCATGCAATGAGGAAGAGCATGGACCAGCAAATCCCCGAACTTGAATGATTCCATAGCACTCTTGTACACCGGAAAGACCGAATCCAGGTGCTCGAAGAGCCTGAAAACACTGCCGGTCTCCCTCAACCTGGGGGCCTCGTGGTTTCCGGCTATCATCAACAGGGGAATGCCTGCTTTCGAGAGTCTCAGTATCTGCTCCAGGGCGAAGGATATGGCACGGTTGGTGGGGCGCACCGTGTCGAATAGATCCCCGGAATGAAGCACCAGATCAGGCTTCTCCTCAAGGGCAAAATCGATTATCCGGATGAAGGCATTCTGGACATCCACCTCTCGCTGGTTGTACCCGTTCTCATCCAATTTGTTGTAGGTGCTGTAGCCGATATGGCTGTCCGAGAGATGCAGTATTTTCATCTTACCTCACTTATATCTCACTTGTCTTTTGGTCCATGGGTCTGTTGGCCCACCCCATCCAATTCTTTCTCCCCCCACCCCACAGCTCCGCTGGACATTCCC
>JAGLSY010000336.1 GCA_023135545.1 Thermoplasmata archaeon
CATTGTTCGGATTGGGGGTATGTTTCTTCTCCATCCTCTGGGAGATAATAGAGCATCTGGAAGAGTTCAAAAAATTCACAGGGTGATATTACTGGATAGCAATGGATTCATTTCAGAGATTGAGAAAAAACTGGTGCCCATAGCACCCATCGTAGAGTTCGCAATAAACAAGCAGATGGGCGAGGTGGGAGCCAGCAGGGAGTACATGACCCCTGAGCAGGCCATCGAGTTCATAGGCAAGATGACCGCCGCCCTTGAGCTATTCCTTGGCCACAACGGAGCCGCCGAATCCAGGAAGTTCATGATGAGCATGTTGAGAAAATATGCGCCCGATTACTTCGAGGATCACTCTCTTATCTGAGGAATATACATGGTAGCCATTATCGTATCTGGCCTTCCCGGGGCCGGGAAGGAGGAGTTCGTCAGAATCGCCATGGAAAGTGGCTTTTCTGTCATCCGAATGGGCGATGTCGTTAGGGAGTACTCGCTGGCCCAGGGTCTTGACCGGAGCGACGATTCGGTGGGCGGCCATGCCAGTTCCGAGCGGGAAAAGCATGGGAAGGAGATCTGGGCAGTGCGCACCCAGGAAAAGATGCCTGATGGAAATGTAATAATAGACGGTTGCCGGAGCCAGTACGAGCTGGCATATTTCGAGGACAATATAGAAGACATGATTACCGTGGGCATAGAGACCTCCAAGGAAAACAGATTCAGGAGGCTGGCATCCAGGAAAAGGGAAGATGCCCCCGAAACCCTTGCCGATTTCGAGGAGCGCGAGGAAAGAGAGCTGGGCTGGGGGCTTAAGGATACGGTTGATAATGCCCAGATAAAGCTGAGCAATGAAACAAGCCTGGAGGATTTCAGGAGGCTGTGCAGGACCACACTGCAAGCGATACTGGATCGGGTTCCAAGACCCGGCAGCCCGGATCAAGTGCCGGAGAATAGGAATTGAAAAATCCCACAAAACGGGTTGAGAAAACAAAGGAAAATATTAAATCGGTTCTGTGCTTGGACAGTGAACCTTGACTGAATCAAAGTTGGAAATCAGCAGCATGCTGGCTCGCAACTTTGATTGCTGGATGTGAGACAGATGAAGGAATTTAACATACACGAGACAAAAGCGAAGGATATCATGAGCAAGAAACTGGTGACAATCGAGTGCCACGAGGAGATTTCCGTGGCCCTGGGCAAGATGAGAGAGCATGATGTTCATGAGTTGCCTGTCACCGACGATGGAAAGATAATCGGACTGGTCAGCTACGACACCTTCCTGAAAAGGAGGAACATACCCCTGACAACCAAGGTGGAGAATGTAATGAGCTTCCCGCCAAGGCTGAGCCCGGACATATCGATCATGGATGTGGCTGAAATGATGCTGTCTTCCGGGTACAGGGCGGTGCCAGTGACCAAGGATGAGAAGATAGTCGGTTTGGTATCCAGGGCAGACCTGGTGGGGGTAATCCCGGACATGGACATTCTCAGGCACATCAAGGTGAAGGAGATAATGACGCACAACCCCCGATGCGTTGAGCCAGATGATACCATAGACACGGCCAAGAGCCTTATGAACCATCTCGATGTCAGGGCATTGCCGGTCATCGACGAGGACAGCAAGATCATCGGAATGGTAGGTCTCAGGGACATAACCGACTCGGGCTGGAGAAAGAAGCAGAAGACCGGCCGTGGGGGCGGCGGCGAGAGCAAGCCTGTCAAGATCAATATCTCCAGCGTCATGAACATCGAGCCCGTATGCGTCGACGAGGACCAGACAATAACAGAGGCTGTCCACCTGATGCTGGATAATGGTATTTCAACCATCATCGTTTCAAAGCACGACGTACCCATCGGAATTGTAACCCAGTACGACCTGATGGAGCTGATTGCCAGTTTCCAGAAAAAAGAGGGGGTTTATGTTCAGATTTCCGGTCTGGATATCGAGGACTCGGATGCCTACGACCCGATGTATGAGCTCATCCAGAAGTCCATGAAGAGGATGGGAAAACTGGTCAAGCCGAAGATGTTCACCATCCATGTTTCCACGCACGCCTACGGCAGCGAGGAGCATGCTGGCCGTTACCAGCTCAGCGGTAGGATGACCAGCGAGCATGAGATGTTCTATGCCCATGCAACGGACTGGGACCTGCTGAGATGCCTGAGCGACCTGCTGAGCCAGCTGGACAGGATGATAAGGAAGGACAAGAGCAAGAAGGATTCGAGACATAAGAGGGGCTAATAACAACACCTAAAAAACAACCTGCCAACCTGCGTGAAACATCTGTGTTGTACGTGCCAACGTGGGTCACAGTAATTGCTAGCATGGGTAACTTTGATGTGTTAGTGTGGCGGGGGGCCGGAAGGCGGGCAAAACCAGCACCACATACGAAAGTTTCAATTCGCTGGCTTGATGAGAATTAGATGCTCCAATACGCCGATTGCACCTCAACAGCCTTCTCCACCCATTCCATACCTATTCCAATCTCATCCGACACCTCGTTGTATTGAGTAGGAAAATCCACATTCTTGAAAAGGGCCAGCGTGCCGCAGACCACCTCGGCCTGGGCACCTATGTGATAGCCCCCCTCCAGCATGAAACTCACTCTGTTATCGCACATCTCGGAAGCCAACTTCAACAATTTGGATAATTGGCTCAGGTAGCCGGGGCTGGATAATGTGAGGGATGCAAGCATGTCCATGTAGTGGGCATCGCCGCCGAAACTTATTATCATGGCCTCCGGCTTGAATTCTTTAAGAATTGGAATGATCAGGTTATCATAGGCCGCATCGAAGGTGGCATCGCCGGACCTGGAGGGCAGTGGTATGTTCACATTGAAGCCTTCTGCACCCTCCCCGCCGACATCATTGAAGTGGCCGGTTCCCGGGTATATTCCATACTGGTGGGTGGAGATGTAAAGCACATCTTTGGAAAACTCGAAGATGTCGTTGGTGCCGTTTCCGTGATGCACGTCGATATCGACAACAGCCACCCTCCCGCATTTATCAAGAAGACTGGCTGCAGCCAGAGCGGCATTGTTGAAGTAACAGAAACCGCCGCCGTAATCAACCCCGGAATGATGGCCCGGCGGCCTGACTATGGCGTAGCTCGGCTTTTTCTTCGAGAAAGAAAAATCCGCGGCCTGGATGGCCCCGCCTGCGGCCTGGATGGCCATGTCAAATGTATGGTCATGAATATAGGAGTCGGCGTCCATGTGCCCGGTGCCGAAATTCTTTATGAAATCGACATAGGTCTCATCGTGGACCAGCATCAGTTGGTCTTCGGTTGCCGGCGTGGGAGTGATTATCTCCCCCTCGGAAATGACTTCCTGAAGGCGCGCGACAATGGCATCCACCCTTTCAGGGCACTCGGGGTGTCCCGGGCTTTGCGTTAATTCCCTATATATTTCATGATAGAACACTGTCATTTTTTCGGCCTCCTGGATCTTCTGCGGCCGTGGAAGTCCGGCTCCTTCCTGTGGACCACCGTGGTTTTGAGAAGGCGGTCAGAGAATCTCTGCCTGGGGTCGCCCCTGCCGGCCAGCCCGACAATAACATCTATGGGTAATGCGATGAACCACAGTAATTTTGATAGGTTTCTTAGAAATAATCTGCCTGGTTTTTTGCCCTTCTTAAGCGGCCTGGCCTTCAATCTGAAAATTCTTTTTCCAATGGTCTTTCCGGTGGCGGCTTCCAGGATTGCCGAGTAAAGGAAGAAAGCCACGCTGGCTGTAATACCAGATAATAAGATAGTGTCATAACCCAGATACAGTAATACAATTCCAACTGAAATAAACACGATGGCCATATCGACAAGGATGGCATAGATTCGGCATAGCCAGTGCCTTCTGAGTTTTCTGTCATGTCCTAGAATATCAAAGCCCGTAACCATCAGTATCGAGGGATGATGGTTATGCAGATATTTGATTGTGTGGGTTGATAACTTACCTCAACTCAATTCAACTCAAAGCAAAACTACGGACAAAATCACGGCAAAGCCGAGCATCAGGGCGGTGGCTGGCCAGGTCCTGCCGAAGAAGTCCTTGAGGCTGACATTGAAGTATTCCAGTGAGACCGTATTGCAGGGGTGAACCGGGGAGATCAGATAGCCCAGGAATATGGAGAAAAAGGTTATGGCGAAGGCAACTGGCTCCATTGCAAAGACCAAGAAATTGGTAAGATATATCGGCACGATTATGGAGATGGGGAGCTGTATTCTGCCGGTTGCGAATCCCAGGATGAAGCCCACCAGGACGCAGAGCGCGGTTTTTGACGGTGAGAGTGAGGAGATGGCCTCTGGCGCGCCAGATGCCACGAAAACATTGAGGAAGACGAACATTCCTATTACGATGAGGCCGTACTTCCATGGCCGCATGTTGATTGTTACGGCCTTCAGTTTTCGGGGCGTGATCTTTCCCATCCATATTGCCAGGGCCAGGGACACCAGAACCGCGATGAGAAGACTCAGCTCTCTGATCTCCGGCTTCCAGGTGTTAAGCATCAGGAAATCGAGAAGCGGCGCGATTAGTATTATCAACAGGGGGATGAGAAGGCCAGCAAGAGAGAAAGCCTTC
>JAGLSY010000337.1 GCA_023135545.1 Thermoplasmata archaeon
CCACGTTGATGGTGAATGGTTCTTTTCTAACTCCCCCGAAGACCATGACCATGTCTCCCACCCTGAGGCATGCCCCGACATCACGAAATTTCTTGGCTGGCTCGTAGATGGTGCAGTCAACTTCCCTGCCCCTTGAAGAGATAGAAAAGACCAGGTGGCCGCCCTCAAGCATTCTGGGATTCCTGGAAACCACGCCAGATGTCCTGACCGAGGCATAGGATTTCAGGGCGGCGATTGTGCTGTCCGTGATGTGGTCATCGGTTCCCTGGTTGGTGAGATAGAGCAGCCAGCGGTCTGCCTTCTCGGTTTTCAGCATTTTCATGGCCTTTGGAAGATCTGGCTCGTAATCGCCTCTTATCCCAAATAGGACCGGACAGGGCGAGCTGGGTGCAATTATCATATGCTTTTCATCATAATCATAATTGTTGAATGTCGAGTAAAATTTCTTGTCCATGTCGATGACGCTGGCCTCGTCTATTTTCCTCTTTTTGCCCCAGCTTTTCTTCACCCGATAGGCGATGAGCTCGTAAGTTCTGTCCTTGGGCCGCCAAGATACCGCCGCTGTAGCACCTATCAGACCTCTTCCATTCTTGTAGCCCCTCTTGAACTTGGGCGTGGTGAGAAAGTTGAGGCCGTCCAGTGTGACCAGTCCTCTCGCGGCCTGCCAGTATATCGCCTCCGATGGCTTCAAATCGTAAACCACGATGCCGGGGTTGGTCTTTTCATCGTCGAACATTGATAGACGTTTCACCACTGCACAAGCCCTTTCGAAATCAGATGGCTCTGCCGGAAGATTCTCACCGAAATTAAAGGCATGAAGGTCCTTGCCGCCCAGCTGGCCTATCTTTCTTTTCTTGCCTTGCCCCTTGCCGAGAAGCAGAGAGATAGCGCCATTGCCCCTCGTCTTCCACGGCACGTTTGGGTTCAGCCTGACCAGCCTGGGATTGCCTATCAAATCGTACTCCTTGAACTCCCTGATGAGCTCGGTTGCCAGATAGGTCGTGCACATTCCTTTTGTGGAATCCGTGTCGTCTACGCCGATATATATTGAAATACCTCAAATGACCATCATCATTCTGGAAATATACTTTTCCATTGGATTTTATATAGCCATTAAGCTTTTATAGAAGTTCTGCATGGTTGACGCCCCATAGAAGACATATGGAGGTAATCATTATGATGTCTGGACAACAACCGATTATAGTATTGAAAGAAGGAACTGAAAGAAGCAGGGGAAAGGGTGCTCAATTCAACAATATCGCAGCTGCCAAAGCTGTTGCTGAAGCGGTACGCTCAACCCTAGGACCGAAAGGAATGGACAAGATGCTGGTAGACAGCATGGGAGACGTCGTCATAACCAACGACGGAGCCACCATTCTCAAGGAGATTGACATAGAGCACCCGGCAGCCAAGATGGTCGTCGAGGTTGCCAAGACGCAGGATAATGAATGTGGTGATGGAACAACTTCCGCGGTGGTACTGGCCGGCGAACTTTTGAAGAAGGCCGAAGACCTCATCGAGCAGAACGTTCACCCGACCGTGATAGCCAACGGATACAGGCTGGCGGCCGAGGAGGCAATAGCCATTCTGAAGATGCTGGGTATCAAGGTCAACCCCACGGACAACAAGACCCTGAAGAATGTGGCAATGACCGCCATGACCGGAAAAAGTGTCGGAACCCACAAGAAGTACCTGGCCGAAATCACAGTGAAGGCGATCAGGGCCGTTGCCGTGAAGAAGGGCTCCACTTATGTTGTGGACATAGACAACGTCAAAGTCGAGAAGAAGAACGGTGGCTCGGCCAAGGATACCGAACTTATTGAGGGTATCATCCTGGACAAGGAGAGAGTTCACCCGAGAATGCCATCCAGCGTGAAGAACGCCAAGATAGCGCTCATCGACTCTGCCCTGGAAATCAAGAAGACCGAAGTTGACGCAAAAATCCAGATTACGGACCCGGGCCAGCTCCAGAAATTCCTGGATGAAGAGGAGAAGACCCTGAAGAAGAAGGTGGATATCATCAAGAAATCCGGGGCCAACGTCGTCTTCTGCCAGAAGGGAGTGGATGACCTGGTTCAGCATTTCCTGGCAAAGGAAAATATCTTCACAATCCGCAGGATAAAAAAGTCGGACATGGAGAAGCTGGCCAAGGCGACCGGCGGTCAGGTAGTCACCAACCTGGATGACCTGAATAAAGCAGACCTGGGAAATGCCGGCCTCGTCGAGGAGAGGAAAGTTGCGGACAGCGACATGACCTTCGTGACTGGCTGCAAGGATGCGAAGTCGGTTTCAATACTCATCCGCGGCGCAACAGAGCACGTGGTTGACGAGAGCGAGAGAGCACTGCACGATGCCCTGAAGGTTACTGCCGTGGCTGTCGAGGACGGGATGGCAATCGCGGGCGGCGGCTCTGCAGAAATCGAGCTGTCACTGGCCCTTGCAAAGTTCGGCTCCAAGGTCGGCGGCAGGGAGCAGTTGGCCATAGAGGCCTTCGCCAAGGCGACGGAGATAATCCCGTGGACACTGGCCGAGAACGCCGGGCTGGATTCCATCGACATCCTCATCAAGCTGAGAAGCGAGCACGAGGGTAAGAAGAGGAAGGCTGCTGGCATCGACGTCGAGACCGGTAAGGTCGTTGACATGCAGAAGATGAACATCATCGAGCCTCTGAGGGTGAAGACGCAGGCAATCGAGTCCGCAACCGACGTGGCAAACATGATTCTCAGAATCGACGACGTCATCGCGGCACGAAAGGGAGCCGGCGGACCACCACCAGGTGCTGGCGGAATGGGCGGCGGGATGCCGCCCGGAATGGGCGGAATGGACTTCTAGGTCTGTTTAACCCAATTTTAAAACAACAAAACCCCGCGTGAATGTTACGTGGGGTTTTGATTTCTATTTTTGAACACATCAACAAATATCCAAGCATCCAAAAACCAAGGGTCCCAGTATTAGTTAACATGGGTAACAGTAATAGCTATCGTGGTGGGGGAGGAAGGAGGGTATAAAGAGCACCCAAGACGGAAGTTTCAACATGCCAATATGAGGCTCGGCATCTGCCAGAGTGAGTATTGGCAATGTCTTGGCGAAAGCCATATAATGTGCAAATTCCATGCATCATCGATTAAATGGTGGAAGCGGGCGAAGGGCTGGACGCTGACAGTTTGAAATTCTTGGGGGCGAAGTTGTGAGTATTGGAACTCCGAAGGGCATTATCCAGGGCCTCACCGAGGGGAAGATAAAGGAAATCATGCTGCGGCAGGGCGTGAAAAGAGACGAGGTCAGGATAACTAAAATTTCCGTGCTGAAGATAATAGGGAATGTTGGATTCTTCGGGTCAGAGCAACAACCGGATGAAAAGAAAGTCGTGAAAAAGCCAAAACCGGGACAAAAGTCCAGCAAATCGAGAAAGAGGTCACTGGCCGATGATGCCGCGGAAGTCCTTGTCCACTTGCTGGGGGACATTGTACTCGCGGGTGCGGAAATTCTGCTGATCATCGGCATAGCCATCTTGATAATTATTCTGCTTTTATTCCTCTGGGTCTTCATTG
>JAGLSY010000338.1 GCA_023135545.1 Thermoplasmata archaeon
ACTTCGATAATGTCGTCCTTGGGCATCTCCGGCTCGGAGCCGGCCCTCAGCATGGTCTTGAAAATATCCCTGGCATTGTCCCTTATACTCGATGTCATGGTCTGTCTCCAGGGTGGAGAGTGGATGATGAGATTTATAATTGCGGATATTGTGTGCTAAAATAATTAAGGCTGCTCAACATGCCATTCTGCCACCGAAGTGCAGTATATCCAGTATCCGAATCCCGGTTTCATTATGTCTGTCGCGGCCAGAGATGTCAGGCGATATGGTGCCGCATCGTCAAATCCATCGACCTTGTTATAGGGCAGGCCGAAAAGGGCGTCCTGCACCTGCTTTTCCTCATGATAGGGATATGAAACAAAATTCCAGCCAGAATACAGCTGGATAGTGATGTTCTGGACCTCACCGATGGTCACGAAAACGTCTTCCGGGGTGCTCACCCACATGGCCATCGTGCTGTTCATGGAGTCTAAGTTATTGAATTGTGCTGGCCTTGACGAAAAATTGGACCTCCAGTGGTGGTCTGCCTCCGCGGTCGGGTCATAGAAAAATGCGGCCTGCCAGGAAAGGGAGGATAAGGCAGTGTCCAGAGGGGTTTCGCCTTCAAGGAATGGTGAGGAAACCAGGTTCCAGCCTGTAGGAGTGTCCATGCCTATTTTTCCAATTACAAGCGGGTGCTGGCTGACATGCCCCGCCCTGTCAATCACCCTCAGCATGTAATAGTAATTGGAGGAGTTGCCATCGCCCAGCCGGTATTCCACCAGGGTTGTTCCGTTTATTCTCTGATGTCGCGGGGCACCATAAAGGCCTGCCGGGGTACTGGCCCTGACAAGCTCGTAGTATTCTACATCCGGGGATGAGGAGTCAGTCCAGGAAATCAACAGGTCGGTTTTAGCCTCGAGCCCGGTCTGATTGGCATAGAATATGCGCCATGCGCCCGCACTCATGCCAACATACCACAACTTGATTTCCCCATCTTTCATCATTGCGCTCGGTTGCGTGACGTGGTAGGCGGTCCCATCTGTGTTTACAGCCATTCCTAATCGGTTCCAGCTTATGCCGTCGGTGGAGTTGGCATACATGATTCTGTAATACTGGTCACCATATGCGCAAGAAGAGTACCACATCCTGTATTCTCCCCCATCGAATATAACAGAGGGAAGTGTAGAGTCGAAATCATCATGGTCTCCCTCATAGCTGTGTGTTAACACAGGTGTTTTAAGTTTTGTCCATATCATGCCATCGGTGGAATTGGCATATATGATACTGGTGGTAATTCCATCATTGGAAGAATACCACATCTTGTACTCTCCTTCTTTGATAACACAGGCCCCATAGGCTCTCATATCATCTATGTCCAGTACTATCCCTTGTTTGCTCCATGTTAAGCCGTCTGAGGAATTGGCATACATTATGCGCCAATTGCTTCCATCATAGCCGGAGTACCACATCTTGTACTCTCCATCCCCGAACAGCACGGCCGGGTAGGCTATATGAGAATCATCCGCTTCCCCAGAAGTGCCTAGAGAGAGAACAAGACCATATTTAATCCAATTGATGCCATCGGTGGAATTGGCATAAAGTATCCTGTAATTGCTGCCGTCATAGCCGGAGTACCACATCTTGTACTCGTTGTCATGGAAAATTACAATGGGCGCAATCACATGGGCATCATCATAGCCAGATGGGCTTATGTCCAGAACCAATCCCTGTTTGACCATTTCAGTCCTGACCAGTTCGATGTTGAAATCAGATGGAAGTGACGGATAGATAGCGTCAATAATGAATGTCCAGTTGTAATCCAGCATATTTCCTAGCGTGTCGTTGGCGATTATCCTGATAGTGATGATATCCCCATCGATGAAGTCGACCGGCGTGGTATATGAAAGATTGAACCCGAGGGGTGCCGGGGAAATGGACGGAGATATCTCCGAGCCGTTAACCAGCATTTTCAGGTTAGCCAGGTCTATGCCGGAGGGGTCCTTCAAAACCACAGATATGGTGGTGTTTTCCCTGCCGTAGGTGCCTGGCACCGGGAACATGTCATGGGGGACGGGGGGTGCGAGGTCGGTGCTGTTAAGTCCTGCCAGCTCGGCGATGGTCGCTATCGCAATCTGGGTGCCGTTAGCGATGTAGGTCATATTGAGCTTGTCGATGGTGTCGGTTGTCTTGTGATAATATGGAGAAAACTGGTCCTCGAAAATGTGAATGGCCGGATACTCGGGCCCGAAGAAGTGGTGGTCGCTATTGCTTGACTGGCTTCCGGTTGTCACATCCAGTTGAACGATGGAGGTGTATTTCTGTGCAATTGAATTGGTATAGTCAGCCAGGTCCTCAGAATTTACATTGCTGTTAAGGTTGGCCCGGATGGTGGTGCTGCCCGGGTCCGGGTTGTGTCCGAACATGTCAAGATTGATCACGGCCGATATGTTATCGCCCATGGATTTCACATTGGAGGCGTAATGGGCACTACCCTTCAGCCCCTGTTCCTCTCCAGAAAAGGCTATGAACCTTATGGTGTGGTTGAATTCGTAATCGGATAGAAGTTCCGCGGCCGCAAGAACCGCGGCCACGCCGCTGCCGTTGTCATCCGCCCCAGGGGCAAATGCGTAGGGGGTGTTGGAGATGGAATCATAATGAGCGCAGATTATGAATATTTCATCAGAAGCTGTCTTGCCAGGAAGTTCTGCAACTACATTTCTCATATCGCGAATGTAAATAAAATAGTCATAAAACGTGGTAAGGCCGTTGGCCTTGAATGAGTTGTAAATATATTCTGAGGCTTTGTAGTTTTTCTCAACAGCATAAGAATACCTGGTGCCATAATCCTGCAGTTCCTGTATGTATTCATGCATGAGGTCCTCTGTTACATTGTTGAGAATGCTCTCTATCTGTGAGGTCTGGTCTATGGCCGGGGTGGGGTTAGAATCTGCTGGAAATTCTGCAATTATTGGGGCGTCTGGGCCATCATTCCCGGCTCCGACAATCATCGGTATCTGGGATAAGCTAGATGCCAAAAAAATCATGACCAGTAAAACCGATAATGCTGCCGTTTTGTGCCCACTACTTCCATCATTAACCATGTTAACACTAAGTAAATGACTTTGCTTTTATATAAACATGTTGCAGTAATTTATGAATTTGCCTGAGTTTTTATTTCAAAGTGTCATCTACGACGTTCGTGAAGGTCGCTATATCGATATCCAGAGATATCGGCTGCGACATTTGTGAAGGTCGCTTCATCGACATCCTTAGATGTCGGCTGCGACATTTATAAATATGGGGGGTGCAATCCAAAAAAGATGAGTGATCTCTTTTCCATAGCCAGAATAATCATAGGTCTTGGAATTCTCGGCACGGCCGCCCTCAGTGATTTGCGAACAAGGACGGCCTCAAGTAGGTTCTGGATGGTCATGGGAAGCCTCGGGATTATAATACTGGCCATCGAGATTTTAACATCCGGCATGGGGGAACCATGGAACACCTCCTCGACCATCTGGACCAAGAATCACCTGCTTGGGCTGATACCCATCATCATTCTCTTCTATGACGTGTTCTGGGACAGGGAGCCGTTATATGAGGAGAAAATTAATTTTGTGGCGTTGACCGTCTTCCTCATCGCCGTGATCTCCGCGGCAGGGCTTGTTTGGCTGGAGGGATTGAATGTCCTGACCGCCCAGTTGCTCGTGGTCCCTCTGATGATTATAATCGGCTATGTGTTTTTTTATACTGGCTTATTACACGGGGGCGCGGATGCGAAGGCCTTCATGGCCATATCGGTTTTGACCCCCTTCTATCCCATC
>JAGLSY010000339.1 GCA_023135545.1 Thermoplasmata archaeon
TCCTCATCGCCTTTCGTGATGGCCGATACCTCGATAAGGGAATCGAAGACCTTGGACATGGTCATCACAATATCTTCGATGCTCCAGTCCCTAAAATCCATGGAAGACTGGCCGCTATCGTCTATGGTAACCCCTTTCAGGATAGCCAGTGTTTCAGCCATTTTCTCTATTTTCTTTACCTGGAGAGAAATATTCCCCTCTTTAGCTAGGCTCTGAAGATAATCAGAGAACAATCTCTCGAAGACTATGGAGGCTTCGGCTGAAGGATTTGAAGGTGCTATTTGCTAACCCCCCTTCTGGGTGATGGTACAATAATGGCTTAACCGATAATAAAACTTACCTTGATTTACTATGCATCCATTTTCATTCCGCACGGCGTTGTCATATTCAAACCTTCTATACTTTGCCGACAATTATAAGGATTTATAGTTGCGCGTTTTAAGTTGGAACATTAATGCAGGCAACTATAAGGTCAAATACACCATCATAAGAAACTTAAGATAAGTATTTGACCATAAAGAGCAATCAACCCCACATGCCCGGGAAGAGACTGGTGACTGTCGAGGAGGCTATATTGCTTCACCTCTTCGAAAAACGGAGGCACTTCGAGGACGAGCCAATGCCCATGGAGCTCACCCAGGCCGGAATATCTCTGGCCCTGGGAATCAGAAGGAGCCACATAGCCTCATCCCTGGAAACCGCAAAGGAAAAGGAGCTTCTGGATTTCAGGCTGGCACACATCCAGGATGAAAAACGGAGGCGTAAATCATATTTCCTCATGGATGAAGGTGAGTTGCGGGTCAGAGAACTCCGGAAATCGATAATGAGCATTGACTTCAAAATCGAGCTGGCCAATGGGGAGACGACCACCATGGCATACGGTGACCTGGTCAAAGAATATGACGACATCAGCATTCCCAGGCTTGCGGTGAACACCTACGATGGTCTGGTCCTGCAAAATGTATTATCATCCTTCACCCGGGAGATATATGGTTTTTCAGGTTCAAAGGTCGATATTTTCTTCGGCAGGGAAGAGGAACTGGCCGCCTTCAAGGACTTTCTGACTTCGGACAGCGACATATTGCTGGTTAGGGGAATTCCCGGCATCGGAAAGACAACCCTCATCTCCCATGGTCTGGACATGAACTCGGAAACAGGCAGTGTATTCTGGTTCGATGTTGAGCAATGGAGCAGCCAGCGAAATCTTTTATCCCATCTGGCAGATTACCTTTCCGGAAGGGGATTCGAGAGGCCAAAGCGGTACCTGGAGGTCAACGAGAACATAGACCTGGCCGACATCCGCGACATCCTGGCCGGGGCCGACCTTGACCTGATAATGGTATTCGATGACCTGCAGAACTCCTCCGGTGACATTGTCCAGATGCTCAACATGCTCCTGTCTCTGGGAAGGGACAGGGGCAATGTAAAGTTGATACTGGCCGCTCGCTGGGTCCCCGACTCACTTCAACTATCCCAATACCAGTCCAGTTCCAGAATGACGGAGATGGAAATCCGGGGCCTGGGCCAGCAGGCTTCATTGGACATGCTGGGTAATAGGGGCTTTTCCAGGGATGAAGGCTCGGCGATCTTTGAAAGATCCAATGGCCATCCCTTTTACCTGGCCTTTGCCGGCAAGGCTCTTGACCATGAAGCCAGCGAAGACCTGATCGCATTTTTGGGAGAGGAGATAGCCAGCACACTGTCGGATGATGAAAGGACTGCGCTGCAGCGCCTGTCCGTGCACAGGGGGCCGGTTCTCAATGACGCCGTTATCCTTACCCACGAAGACCACAATGCCTTCAACCGCCTGATATCACGCTCCCTTGTCCAGGCCTCGGAGATACTCGGGGAATGGAAGATGCACAGCCTTATCAAGGACATGTTCTACGATGGCCAGCCTCTTTCGGATAGAGAAAAAAACCACGAGCTTGCCGCCGAGTACCACAACCGGTATTCCAAGAGCCCCGCTTCCATGATAGAAGAGGCCTATCACCTGCTCAAGGCCGGTGATTACGAGACCGCATTGCTCCTTCTCCGCTCCGAGGGCCAGAAGCTCCTGAAGATGGGATATCAGGATGATATAATCCCACTCTGCGAGATGGTGCCCAGAAACTGGGATGACCAGGAAGGGCATTTCACTATGCTGGTGTTGCAGGCATCCGCCCTCAACCAAAAGGGGGACTGGCCCATGGCCGAGAAGCTCTTTTTTGAGTCCCTGAGGATTGCCGATAGCCTCGAGATACCGGAATTCAGGGCCAAATCATTATGCCATCTGGCCAAGCTCCAGTATAGAAGGGGAGAGCTGGAGTCATCCCTCGGAACCTTCGAGGATGCCAGGAAGCTTGTGGCAGGGCCTTCGGCACCCCCATCCATTCTGCTGGCCGAGATTGAAAATGGCATAGGCGTGGTCAACTGGAGGATGGGAAATTATGACAGGGCCAGAGAGGCCTATGAAACGGACCTGGCCTTGTCAACCGAGCTGAGGAACCGGGCCGGAATTGCCAGGGCGCTCAACAACCTGGGCATACTTGACTGGCTGGAGAAATTGCCGGACGAGGCCCTTGAAAAACACTTCAGGGCGATTGAGCTGGCCGGGCAGATACCAGACAAGAAGCTGGTAGCTATAATAAACAGCAACATCGCCGATTGTTATAAATCGAAAGATGATATCTCCGAGGCGAAGAGGTATTATGAAAGATGCCTCGAGCTGTCAGAAGACTTAGGCTTCAAATGGCAGCTGGCCGAGGTGTACAGGAGCCTTTCGGACATAGCCCCGGAAAGACGGGAGGAATACCTGGACAAGGCTCTCCGGATCTTCGATAGGCTGGGGGCCAAAGAGGATGTCAAACTGGTAAAGATGATGATAGATAATGACGGATGATGAAGTCCGAAGTGGAGGAGAAAAGATGCTGCTTGAGAACATGACCATGGTCGAGGTGAAGGAAAAAGTAAACGAAAATTCCATCGCGATATTGCCGCTGGGGGCCATCGAGGAGCACGGTCCCCACCTGCCGTTATCGACTGACTGCATCCAGCCCGAATACGTTGTCGAGAAGGTGGCCGAGAGGCTGGGAGCCTTCGTACTGCCCATTCTGAAATACGGCCAGTGCTCCAGCACCAAGAACTTCCCGGGAACCATTACACTCAGGTTCGACACCCTCAGAATGATGATCGAGGACATTCTTTCGGAACTGGTTAGGATGGGATTCAGGAACATCGTTGTGCTTTCAGGGCATGCTGGCAGAACCCACATGACGGCCCTCAAGCTGGCCGGCGAGCTGATATTGGAGGAGCATGACGAGGATATAAAATTGCTGATATTATCAGATTATGACATAGCCTACACCATGAACGAGATCGAAATTCCGGTCAACGACGGGCACGCTGGCATGATAGAGACATCCAGGATAATGGCGATCAGGCCGGACCTTGTCAAAGGCACCGCGGAGTCCAACCATCCCAACTTCCCGCCCTTCATGGTTCTGAAGCACCCGGAAAGATACTTTCCCACCGGAGTCATGGGGGAGCCCCAGCTGGCCTCAAAGGAATTCGGGGAGAAGGCAAATGTCATTATTATCGACAGGCTGGTCGAGCTTATAGAGAAGATGGTTGAGAAAAATGCGTAGCTTTTTTCGATTTAGCCTTGGGCAACTTGATTATGAAAATAAAATCAAGTGGGCCGAGGCGGATTTGAACCG
>JAGLSY010000034.1 GCA_023135545.1 Thermoplasmata archaeon
TCCGCGTAAACTACCAGGCCATAAAGGATTTGATTTTAGCTTCTAGCCTGGAAGTTTACGTTCCACAAGCCATAACCCCACCCTCGCAGAGTTAAAATCTCTGCGGTCAGTTAAATTGAATTGACGGGGTTACGGCGGTCTGCCACACTTCCAGAATACCGACAAAATTGCCACGATCGAGAATAAGATATTGCTGAATTCAGATATTATTATAACATTGATAACTGCCGAATCGGACTGCTCGGCGAAGGCATGGCCATTGAGGGCCGTGTAATTCAAGGATGCCCAGTTTGTTATGGTGGTTCCGGGGGTAGCCAGTGGGTCAACCATCACTGTAATGGTAATTGAATTGTCCGTGTTTTTCCGAACATTGGGGAAATACCAGGTGTAGTCATCACCGTTTACCGTGGTTGGAGCCGGTGTGGACGACTGGAATATTGTTCCGCCAGGTATCGTGTCGTTTATCCAGACATCCCCCGCGTTGCCGCCCCCTGTGTTATTGTACCAGATGGTGTAGGTGACAAGGGTTCCGGGGTAGGCAGTGGTCGTGTTTGCCACCTTCTCGATTGATAGGTCAGGCCTCACACAATCTGTGCTGGCGCTGTCGGTATCGGTGCCGTAAGGCGTGCCGCTGGAATCCGTGAAATCGGCGTCCACATTGTTCAGGAGATTTGTGCCGTCGGCGGTGGTGTCGTCCACCCTCACGGTTATGACAAAAGTAACGGTATCGCCGCCGGCCAGATTGGTGTATGGGTAGGTATACGTGTCACCGTTGACAGTTGGCGTCAGACCGCTGGTGTCGCTTACATAGGTTACCCCGGACGGCAGCGTGTCGTTCACCCAGACATAGGCCGCGGTGTCTCCCTTTCTCTTGTTCGATAAGGTTATGGTGTAGTTGAGGTAGTCGCCTGGCTCGGCTGTGTTCGAATCAACGCTCTTGTCTATCTGCACCTCGGGAACCGGAGGAGGGGGAGCATCTGGGCCGTCATAGATGGGCATCGACCTTGTGCCAGTCCCTTGGGGCAGATAACTCAGAATATCATCACTGCGGTCTGCCGAGTGCCGCCAGTCAGACAATTCTACTAGCACTGAAAAGCCGTATTCGGGAGTGAGGGCCATGAGGTCGAGCGGCATGCCGATCTCCATCCTGTGATAATCCAGGGCGGCATCCACATCGGCCACCAATTCCCATGGAATACTGCCTGATGGCTCATACCTGAACAGCTCGCCTGATAATATTTGATTTCCCCGGCCCGCAATAAGGGCCATGTAATCGGCCCCCACCTTTCCACTCAGATAGGAGCCAGTGCTGACATTGTTGTCTGAATCAACATAGATGCTCAGGTAGTCCAGACCTTTCAACTCGACGTGCTTTACAGGCCCGAGATATCTGTGAACCACCATTCCGGAATAGGCGGTATCGAAGGACAATGGTATCGTGGTGTTGAGCCAGGTGTCGGTTCCTCCGTAATTGTAATCGGTTATTCCATCACCGTCACGGTCGCCGTCGGTATCGGCATCGGCAATTCCGTCATTGTTGAAATCATTGGCCAGGCTGCCGTTCGTGCCGTCAAAGATGTCGGGAACACCGTCATTATCTGAATCCGGGAGAGAGAGAGAAGGAGTATACGCACCGCTTGTGTTTTGCCTGTATCTGAGAACCGGGGCTTCGGCACCGCCCATGGCCAGTCCTGCAACCGAAACATACATGTTGAGGTTTTCATTAACCTCCAACCGGTAATCCCTGATGTCGACATTCCTGTTAACCAGCATTCCGAGGGTGTTGTTCCGGCCTGGTGCCAGCTGGTCATTTGCCGCGTCAATGTTGGGCGATGCGCTCTCCCAATCGCCAAAGGCCCCGTCCACCACGATCCCCTGAGGCGTGCCAAAGTAATGCAGCTCCCGATGCTGGCTCTTTATGTCGACATGGATGTCTTCAGAGGTCCGGATATCGGCCAATCCTAACCCAATAGCTTGCCCGTTTTCAGGGCCGGTCAGTATCGTATCAAGTATCAAAGTGACTTCTTCGTCCGGTGAAATTGCCAGCGGCTGGCCCAGTTCCAGGCCGAGGTCATGACCTCCGGATGGAATGGCAGTGAAAGAAATCATCTCATCCAGGCCTTCATCGGTCACGCCATTGCCGTTGGCGTCTCTGAACAGAGAAAAGCCCGAAAAGGTGGTTGAGCTGGCGGCCCCCAGATAATCGAATTCCATGGATAGAATTTCAACATCCTCGCCTTGGCTTACGACCTTGAAAGAGTTGGCCAGGCTATCTCCCGAAAACAAAATTTCAGGGTCATCATTTTCAATAATAGAGGCCGTCAAGGAAGCCATACCAGGGATGAAAGGGGAAGTGGAGGAATCAGACTGGCCAGCACTGTCCATGGTCAGAATAAACAGCTCGACATCGCCGATTTCCATTTCGTCGATCACGGCACGAAGCTCGATGGTGTCCTCGTTGATCCGGCAGGTTACTGATCTTTGGTTGGAAAAGCCTTTCCAGTCATTCCTGTCCATGCCAGGCTCGAACCTCAGCATCTCGGACCTGAGTATCGAGTTTCCGTAACCGGTTATGTCGATGAGAAGGTCGGCGCCGATGCCGTTAGCCAGGTAGCCAGTATCGGCATTCATGTCGGTATCCATGAACACAAGAATGGAATCCAGGCCGTTGCCCTCCCCGTTTTCCCCTTCCAGAATCATCCCATCCACCCTGATGAACATGTCCATGCATGAGGCATCGAGGCACATCCTGGTTTCAATGATGTCTATATCGCTGTTCAGCACGTCTGCCACAGGGTCCGAATAGGATGTGAACTTGCTCCAGTCATTGAAACTGCCGTCTATGGTTATGTCTGTTCCCTGACCGCCATCCATCTCGTCCACAAAGATCGGAATATACATAATCAGGGAAATGAAAGTTATTATCAACAGCAATCTGAACCCCCAGCTCTGATGCTTGCGCTGTCTGCCCTTCAGCCTCTCGAAATCACCCTGCCCATGAACCAATGCATCTCCGTTGACATAGCCGTTTCCGTTAATCAGGCCATTTACAAGGCCGTTGGTCAGGCCGTTTGTAAGGCCATTGGTTCTCCCCATGCCATTGGT
>JAGLSY010000340.1 GCA_023135545.1 Thermoplasmata archaeon
TTGCCATCCATCCGGATGTCGCAGGTTCGACCGTATCTGACTCCAACTATCCGGATAGACCCATACTTGACGTTGACGCCACTTTCGAAGGCGGATTATGGTATGTGTGGCCTCAGTATCTCGAGCAACAGGAAGACTACAACCCATACGGTGTCTACAACATCCACAACACAGTTTCAGACGATGGTTTCCAAACAATGAAAGAGTTGAACAAAATAACTGCGGATGCATACACAAAGAACCACCAGATAGGTGACTCTCTTGATGCATACATGTACGAAACATACAACTCTTACAGCGGCAACCTGGAGACCGGAAACATGGATATCTGGCTGAAAGTATACCATTACGACTGGATAAATGATCCAGATGTATACGGACCTGAAACCTCAATGGTCGGCTGTACCCCAGACCCTGCAGGAGTGGGCTGGCTTATAGATGTGCAGGCCAATGTGGATGACATGTCATCCGGATTCAGTGACATCCAAGCGGCAGAATGGTGCGAGGGAGCAGTCCCGAGCTGGCCAGGAACCGCAATGGGCGCTCTGGACGGAGCCTTTGACGCAGCATCAGAAGCTGTGATCGGAGTCGCAGACACAACCGGCTGGGCACTCGGATACCACACGATATGGGTACGCGGACAGGACGCAGGTAACATCTGGGGAGAACCAGCATCAGGTACTGTTGAGATCAAGGATCTCACCGCAAGACCGGATGTGGAGGTAACATACCCGGTTGGAGCAAACAACATAGAGGACGCAGGAACAATAAACATCGCTTGGGACGCAGATGATGTGGAAGATGACGCAGACACGCTCTTCATCTACATCAACTACACCGATGACGATGGCGCATCCTGGACCCCGATAACCAGCGGACTGATTAACGACGCATCCGGATCCAGCACATACCTATGGAACATAGCCGCAATACCTGATGGAGTCAACTACTTCATCAAGGTAGAGGCACTGGACAGCACCGACAAGAAGGGAGGCGACATGTCTGACATCTTCTCCATCGACAACATCGTGGACGACGAGTGGTTCTTCCAGGTTGAAGGACCATTTGCCCTGAACATGATGCCAGTCAATGACCCCGGTGGATTGAAATCATCGGATAGCATAACAGGACTCGGACAATTCCCGGTGGGTGCATGGACAACAACATCAACCTACACAACGACAAATTCAATATCTGGTCCATGGACATTCAATGTCTACGGATCTGTGTCCGCAGCCGGAACGACTGGACGATTGTATGCCGAGGTCTACTCTGGAGCAACATGGCTAGCCACATCTGCATTAGATGACACAGATGTCACGGACACCAGCGCCCTCTACACGTGGACAGACACACTTGCCGGCGACATAGCTACCAACGGAGATGCCATAACTGTCGAGATCTGGCTGGATGTCACATCTGGTGGAGGCGCAACATCTGATGCTTCCCTCAACCCCGGCTTCGACACAGCTGCAGGGCCTGAATGGGCATACTCTGGCTGGCTTGACACGGGCGGCGGAAGTGCGGCAGGAGCCTACGACGATCCTGGCGGAAACCCCGACGGCTGGGTAAATATACTCCTCACTCCAGCAGGAGCCGGACCGGCATCCGAGGAAACCTACGCGGGATACTGGGAGCAGTCGTTCACTACAGGCTTCATGCCGACATCAGCCACACTGGACTTTGACTGGTCCTGTACGGCTTTCGGAACCGGTGATGCAGCCCTGAATGCCATTGTCTTCATAGACACGGCATCCGGTGCACCATCCAACGAGGTTTGGAACAGCGGAGCGATATCTGGAATAACTGGGTGGGCATCTGTTGCCGGATTTGATGTGAGCGGCACTGTCAACGCGGACACGACCTACTACGTGAAGATAGCCGCACGTGACACGGACCTGGCAAGGTTCGAAGACCCACGTGAGATCGGCTTCGACAACGTGATGGTGTCCTGGATATCGGCGGCCCCGACCTTCAACATGGAGTTCGACTACGGCCAGACACAGTCCAACGTACTGCCAACCATTGGCGACAGTGAGCCACCTGAAGCATACGACATATACCACACCGGAGCTCTAGACAACAGCTGGATCTTCGTATCATTCCCGATATCTGTGACCGGCGCTGTCACGACCATCTTCGATGATGGCCCATACGGTGACAGTGGTACAACTTGGGACAGGATCTACTGGTACGACCCGATAGATGCAGACCACTGGAAGTGCTACGACCCAGCTTATCCCGGAACCCAGGATATGCCAAATGTAGACAACACCATGGGTGTTTGGATACATCTGGTCAATGCTGGCGGAGACGAAGCCCTGACCACGGGAGTTGAAGGATCACAGCCCTCTGGCGTAACCGTTAACCTGGTGGCCGGCTGGAACCTTGTCGGATATCCTGCAGATACTCTGCAACTGCCCTATTCTGCAGATGACCTGATTACCGACTCTGGTGATGGCGGAATGAGAATCGAGTGCTTCAACGCTGCCGCAGCATACGACATCGAAGTGATGCCGGGTGTTGACAACTTCCAGAGAGGCAAAGCATATATGATATACTGCACCGCAGCCTACGACTGGATAATACCATAAGCCAAACAGGACAAAGCAAAATAGGGAAGGCTGAGCGCCTTCCCTCCTTTTCATTTTTTATATTTTTCTCTGTATAGCCGAGCTTATGGTTTTGTATTTTGTCTGATGTTAAATAACAGACAAAACTTCAAAAAACAAGCGAGGCTTTACGGATTTTTTAAGATGAATAACTCTGTTTTTCATCTGTTTTATGGCTGACGGCAGTTCAGCCATGCGATGAATGGCGCAGCCCTTTCATGAGATATCTAAGGGGCTTCCAAACCAGGAGCACATGGGTGCAGTATGCCTAATCTTCCACCATCTATATTATATCTCAATTATCTTAGAATATTTTAAATTTGTAAAGTGTTTAGTTTGTATAGTTAACTATAATTATATGATACGAGGTTAAATCCAATACCTTTATCTCTGTGAAATATATGTGGTGACGGAGGCTTGGCATGAGTTATATCGAGGAGCTGAAAGAGGCACTTGGCGACAAGGTATTGACCGAAGATTTCGAGAGGTTCGTATTCGGAGCGGACTGGTCTCCCAGAACTCAGGGGGAGATCATACCCCCGGATGTGGTCATATGCCCGAGATGCACCGAGGATGTTGTAAAGACCGTCAAAATCGCCTATGAGCATGGAATTCCGGTAACTGCCGGAGGGGGATTGACAGGCATGGCCGGAGGGGCAGTTCCCATCCACAGGGGCATTTACATTGACGGTACTTGCATGAACCAGATTATCGAGGTTGATGTGGACAACCAGACCATCAGGGCGCAATCCGGGGCCTCCCTGCAGGACCTGGTGGATGCCGTTGAACTGCATGGCCTATGGTTTCCCGTGCTTCCGGAAAGCAAGTGGAGCTGTACGCTGGCATCTGCAATCGCATGCGATATCGATTCCACCTTCGGGATGAAGTATGGAAAACCCCTGAACATGGTTCTTTCAATAGAGTTGGTAACTGGCACAGGTGAGGTGATAGAGGTCGGCCACCGCAAAACAAGATTTTCGGCTACAGGCTACAAACTGAAGGACCTGATAATCGGGAGCGAGGGCACCCTGGGAGTCATCACGGCGGCCACAGTCAAAGTGGAGCCAGTACCGGAGCACCGCCACGTTGACATGATAATATTTCCTTCCATGGGGCAGACTGTCAAGTATCTGGACAGGGTTTTGAAGGCCGGGCTGGTGCCCGAAGGAGCCCACATCAACTGCCGCCGGAGACTGAAATTCTACACCCACGCGTACAAGGAAAAACATGGCCACGACCCCAAGATTCCGGACTGGGCCGGGGCATTATTGGCTATAATCTTTGCCGGAGATAGGGATGTTCTGGATTTCACCCTGAAGAAAGCATACGCCATAGCCGCCGAGATGAAGGGCCAAATTGTAGAGGAAAGGGAGATTGTGGACAACTGGTGGATAAGCAAGCACACCCTCGAGTTCCCGCCCTTCAAGCAGAAGTGGCCGGCCTCCCAGACTGTGAAAAAATTCGGGGCTGCGGACCCTGGAATACCCATGGGCAGGCTGGAGGATATTTACGAGAAATTTATTGAAACCGCGGAGAAATATGACCTGGAAATACTGGGCATGAATGCCTATCTGGAGCATCCGTGCAGTATAGGTTTTTCATTGTCCTGCGCACTCTTCGTGGATTACCGGGACCAGGACGAGATAGACAGGTACAGAAAATACTTCGAGGAGATGTCAAAGATTGCGGTGGATATGGAGGGGACCATGTCAACCTACATGTCTGATACCGACCTCAAAGTTCCCTATTTCGAATACGAGCACGGGCCGGCAGCAAGATACATGCTGGAGATAAAAAGGCTCTTCGACCCCAAGGGGATAATGAACCCCGGAAAGAAGTTCACGCGCGACCGCGTTCTGGGCAAGGAGGAATAGGCCGTGTCGGTTGAAGAGCACCGCAAGGATATAGAAACCTGTTTTGGAACCTCATGCAACTTCTGTGAGCGCAACTGCCCGGTCTATCGGATTCTCCGCGTAAAGACCTATACCTGCCGGGGGAAGAACCGGGCCATGCTAGGTATGATAGACGGCCATTACGATGCCACGGAGAGGATGGCCGATGTGGTTTACACGTGCACGCTGTGCGGTGCGTGCGATGTCCACTGCTCGATGGACAATACCGATGGATTCATAGAGCTGCGTAAGGAGCTTGTCAATAAGGGACTGGCAAGGCCCGAATACAAGGATGCCGTCGAGAGGATTGAAGAAACCGGCGACGTGTACGGAAGAAACATAGACACCAGCCGGCTCTTCGAAGATGCAAATGATGGGGAAATCCCCATGTATCTCGGCTGCCAGTACAAGGGGAACAAGAATGAGGTGCTGGATATCATCAAAGTGCTTGCAAAGATGGGCATCAAGGTCAAGATAGCCGATGACGAATCATGCTGTGGCTACATAGCCCATGTCCTTGGCTATGATGACGAGGCGGCCGATATTGTGGACAAGTTCAAGGAGGCTTTCCCCCACGAGAATTTTCTCACGCTGTGCCCGTCATGCACAATGTTCACCCAGGAGGCAATGGCTTTGAATTCCGTGCACACGGTAAAGCACGTTCACGACCTTGTCAAATCCGGGAAAGTCAAACTAAAAAACCTGGACATGGATGTGACATACCACGACCCATGCGACCTGGGGAGGCGGATGGGCATAATCGAAGAGCCCAGAGAGATATTGAGGGCGATGGGGGTGCGAATTCACGAGATGGAAAATCATGGCTATTTCAGCATGTGCTGTGGTGCCGGTGGAGGAATGCTCATCACCGACCCGGAGCTTGTCGAGGATATGGCAAAACAGAGGATGAAGCAGGCGATAGACACTGGAGTTGACATTCTTGTGACCGCGTGCCCAACTTGTGAGTCCACCCTCTTGACAGGCTCGATGCTGGCCAGAAAAGAATACAAGAAACGCGTCAAAGTAATGAGCATATGGGAGCTGCTGGACGAGGCACTGGACTAGAATGCCACCCTAAAATTAACGTTTTCAGGTCCGATATCTGAATATTTGACGCAAACCTTTATAAAATACCCCAATTGTAAGGTAGGTCGTGAGAACATGAAAGCCGTGATACTTGCCGCAGGAGAAGGCACCAGACTGAGGCCCTTTACCAATTCGGAGCCGAAGGGCATGCTCCCCATAGCCAACCGCCCAATTCTCGAATACATCATAGAGGCTCTCGCACAGAACAAGATTCGTGATATCATCATGGTGGTCGGCTACCAGAAGGAGCGCATAATGAGCTATTTCGAAGACGGCAAGGACTTCAATGTGAAGATATCCTATATCGTGCAGAAGAAGCAGGTGGGAAAGGCAGGAACCGCTTTCGCACTGAGCATGGCCAAGAACAAGGTAAAGAGCGATTTTCTCGTACTGCCAGGCGATAATCTCATAGACGCACAAACTGTTGCAGATATGATCAAGGGGAAGGAGAAATACAAGATCGCAATCGTCCAGAGCGATATACCATCCAAATACGGTGTGGTGGAACTGTCCGGCAACGTGGTACGCAGCATAATCGAAAAGCCCGAGGTCGAGATAAGCAACCTGATAAGCACGGGAATTTATAAACTGCCCGTGAATATTTTTGATGATATATCCATGATCATGAAATCCGGAAAATACGACATGACCAGCGTCATACAGCATATACTTCAAAAGAGGAAGATAGTCGCCGTCAAGACAAGGGGGCTGTGGCAGGATGTCGTATATCCATGGGATATGATCGGAATCAATTCCCTGGCCCTACGCAACGCGGAATCCCACACCTCGGGAAAAATAGAGAGGAATGTTACTCTAAAGGGGCGGGTTTCCATAGGAAAGGGCACTGTAATCAAATCCGGGTCCTATATTGTCGGGCCAGTAAAGATAGGAGATGGGTGTGAGATCGGACCTTCTGTAACCATTTACCCCTCCACCAGCATAGGGAACAATGTGAGGATCGGACCCAACTCCATCATAGAGCACAGCATAATAATGAGCGATGTGAACATCGGAGGTGCCGGCCACATATCGAATTCGGTAATAGGAGAGGGTGTTGAAATCGGCCCCTTATTCTGCTCCACTTCCATATCCACCAATATCGAGATGGATAATGAGCTCCACAAGGCCGAGCATGTCGGAGCCCTGATAGGCGAAAGAACGAAAATCGGAGACCAGGTAAGCATAATCGGTGGAACAATAATCGGGGCTATGTGCAACATTTCCTCGCAAAAGGTCATCTCCAAAAGACTTCCAGACAGATCAACAGTTCTATAAATTTCAGTGATAACATGTGCGGCATAATCGGATACATCGGAACTAAGGCAGCCAGGGATATCGTCCTGCGGGCTCTCAAGAGACTGGAGTATCGCGGTTATGACTCCGCCGGTGTCGCTGTTGTAAATGAGAAGTTAAATATTTTC
>JAGLSY010000341.1 GCA_023135545.1 Thermoplasmata archaeon
CTTGGTGATGTCCCTTATGTATTCAATCACACCAGCCAAATCTCCGGTCTCCGAATCATGTAATGGAAAACTGTGAAGTTCCAACCAACCGATTTCTTCTCCATCAGGCCCAATCCTCGGAATTATGCGGCTCGCCGGCTCATCAAGTTCTATAACATCATGACTTGGACA
This sequence comes from Thermoplasmata archaeon, assembly GCA_023135545.1. GTDB lineage: Archaea > Thermoplasmatota > Thermoplasmata > SG8-5 > JAGLSY01 > JAGLSY01. Next base: position 172 of record JAGLSY010000341.1, read on the forward strand.
TAAACACTCATCCTTTCCTTCGCAAAATAGCAGGTCATTACATGTCTTTCCTATGATCGGCATTTTGTGAGAGAACCATCTTTCGATTGTGGCATTGGTGCTCACTATCCTCAAATCCGTGTTCATCACGATGAGGCCATCCTGAATGCTCGAAAATATGTTTGAAAGGAATCTCTCACTCTCGATAAGGGCCTTTTCCGATTTTATCCTCTCTGTTATGTCCCTGACAATGGCACAGTTATATTCCTTGTCTTTGTACCTGATATAATTCATTGTTATTTCGACCGGGAAGGTGCTGCCATCCTTTCGTTTATGTATGGATTCAAGGGTAAAGGAATTCTTTTCTTTGATCTCTTCCCAATGCTGAGGCCAGATATCTGGTCCGAAGTTAGGGTCAATGTCATGAACGGTCATGTTCAGAAGCTCTGCTCTGGAATATCCGAGGCTTTCACATGCAGATTCATTCACATAGAAAAAATTTGCATTATTATCCATCCAGAAGGCTGATTCTGATGAGCGGTCGATTGTGAATTGCGTAAGCAAAGGAGCCTCCTCTGCCCTTTTTCTCTCGGTTATGTCTGTGTCTGCGCCACGGTACCCGATGAGTTTATCATCATTATCCAAAATGGGCGAGCCGCTCGTCTCTAAATAAACTATTTGGCCGTCTTTATGGATATTTTCATTTATGAAGTTTCTAAATGAGTCCTTTCTTGAGAAAACCTCGAAAGCCATCTCCTTTAGCTCATCTCTTTTATCTGAAACAAAGAAATCGTAAAAATGTTTCTTTCCAACAATTTCTTCGGGCTCATATCCCAGAATCCTATTGACAACCGGGCTGGCGTAGGTGTACAGACCATCGGCATCAACCTCCCATATCCATTCACCGGTAGTTTCCGCGACCTGCCTGAATCTTTCCTCACTTACCCTGAGTTCAGCTTCGGCCTTCTTTCTCACTGTAAGGTCTCTGATAAAAGCAAGGTCGGCTGGCTCCCCGCTATACGTGATTATGCCTGCGTTTATCTCAACAGGAATTAACGCGCCATCCTTCTTTTGCAGCATAACTTCATATATGCCGGGTATTTCTTCGCCTTCCATCCTCCTTCTGTAAAAATCAAACATCATTTCTTTGATCTCATCTGGCAGAAAGACAGTGAAATCCTTACCAATAATATCCTCCATTTCATATCCTAGCATCTCTGTCGTCTTCTGATTAGCAAATATAATCATGCCATCAGAGATGATAATAATCCCATCATTGGCTCGCTCGACCAGGTTTCTGTATTTTTCCTCACTCACGACAAGATCTTTCCATGTTTCCTCTACCATGGTCTCAAGGTCTTCCCGGTGCTTTTCCAATTCAGTTTCAATCTTTTTCCTCTCAGTCAGGTCCCTAACCGTGGCCTGCAGAACCTTCTTGCCTTTCAGTTCGAAAGCTGTGAGCCAGACCTCTGCTGGAAAATCCTCGCCCGATTTACGTCTATGAGTCCATTCGAATTTATTGTGACCCCACTCATAAGCATCATCTATTTTCTTGTTGGCTGCGGTCAGGGAGTCCTCACCGTCTGCCTGGGTTGGCGGTGATAATTGAGATGGATGAATGCCGACAAATTCATTTTTGTGCTCGAGGCCAAATATGTAAAGGGTAGCTTCATTGCAGTCAAAGAAGCCCTCTTTGTCCAGAAGCATCACGGCATCGGTGGAAGACTCGAACAGGGTGCGAAATTGCTCCTCGCTGTCCTTCAAAGCCTCTTCCATTTGCTTTTGTAGAGTCATATCCCTGACAATTGCCCTTACGCCTTTTATGTCTTCATTGTCATATACTATGGTCCCTTTGTAGCCAACAGTGATTCTGGAGCCGTCTGATTTCAAGAAATCCATCTCTGCTGCAGGACTCTCAATGCCGTTTACAGCATCCTCGAACATTTTCAAAGCAACCTGCAACTGATCTTCGGGCAAGAATTCTGAAAAATCACGGCCTATGACATTCTCCTCTTCATAGCCCCCCAGACCGAGCAGATATCGGTTGATGAAAGTTAATTTTCCATCG
>JAGLSY010000342.1 GCA_023135545.1 Thermoplasmata archaeon
AACTGGAGGCTGGCCTCTTCATATCCGAGGCCCAGGTCTTCCATCACAAGTTTCTGGAGCTGGCTGGCATGCTCTCCAAGTGCCGCACCGGTTCCGACCGCACCGCTGAGCTTTCCCACACAAATTCTGGGCTTGGCCTGTGTCAATCTCTGGAGATGCCTGTGGGTTTCAAGTGCGTAAACAGCCACCTTCATCCCGAAAGTGAGGGGAATGGCAAACTGGCCGTGGGTTCTTCCCACCATCACGGTGTTCTTGTGTTTCTCGGCCAGGTCTATCAGGGTGTTTTCGAATATGATGAGGTCGTCCATTATCATCTCGATGGCCTTGATGAATTGGAGGGCCGTCACTGTATCAACAATATCATTGGATGTGGCTCCCAGGTGAACATAGTCCCCTGCGGTCCCGCACTGCTCTGTCAAGGCCTTTACCATGGCCATGATATCGTGGTTTGTGTCCTTCTCTATCTCCCAAACTCTGTCCAGCTTGACAATCTGGGTGGTAGCCTTTAGAGAGATTGTCTTGGCATGCTCCTGGGTGATGTTTCCCACCTTGGCGTGAGCCTTGGCTATCGCGGCTTCCACATCCAGCATGAGCTGTAACCTTACTTCTTCATCGAAAATCCGCTTCATCTCGTCGCGGCCATATCTGAACTCGAGGGGGCAAACAGGCATTTAAACACCGAACCGAAATAGGATTAATGGGTTAATAGGGTTTTTGGACAGATATCGTTAAAGCAGCTATGCTCCGAGCAGGCCATAGGGAGATGGGGGCGAAGAACGCTGGGCTAGCCAGTATAAGTGACCCTCCGAGCGAGCAGGCCAACCCGAGTTTTCTTTTTTAGTTGTGGACTTCTTGAAGTCCATGCAACTATTTTGTCAAGCACATGTAATGGGCTTGATTTAGGATGAGTGAACCTTTTCTTTTGGAGGGTTGGCCAGCGCAGCGAGGATTAAAGAAAAGGCTTACGGTGGGGGGTTTACCATTGTTGGGGTGGGAATGCAGAAATGCACAAATTATCCTATCCTTTCCTTCCCGCCCATGAACTTCCTCAGAACCTCGGGAATCGTGATTGTGCCGTCAGCATTCTGGTAATTTTCGAGGATGGCGACCATTGTTCTTGATGTGGCCAGCGCCGTGTTGTTGAGGGTGTGTGGTATGATCTTCTTGTCGCCTCCGACCTTGCCCAGCCTGATGCCCAGCCTCCTGGCCTGATAATCCGTGCAGTTGGAACACGATGCTACTTCCCCGTATTTTTCCTGCCTCGGGAACCAGACCTCGACATCGTACTTCTTTGCGGCCAGTGTTCCGATATCGCCGGTGCATACGTTGACCACTCGATATGGAAGTCCTAGCCGCTGATACATCTCTTCGGTGTTTGCCAGCAATTCCTCATGATACTGCCAGGAATCCTCCGGCCTGCAGAATATGAACTGCTCTATTTTGTTGAACTGGTGCATGCGGTAAAGGCCCTTGGTATCCACGCCGTGGGCCCCTATCTCTTTCCTGAAGCATGGTGAAAAGCCCGCCAGCTTGATCGGCATATCGCCCTCGTCGATTATCTCGTCCGAGAACATGGCTGCCATGGGATGCTCGGAAGTGGCTATGAGGTAAAGGTCTTCATTCTCTATTTTGTACATGACCGATTCGAAATCCCCCATGTCTGTTACGCCTTCGTAGGG
>JAGLSY010000343.1 GCA_023135545.1 Thermoplasmata archaeon
GACGAGGACGAAGAAGAGGAAGAAGCCCCGTATGAAGAGGCCCCGATCGAAGAGACAGCAGCCGAGGATGTAGCCGAGACCCCCGAGACCCCTGATGAGGAAGCAGATCTAGGCCTAGACTTTGATGAATAGATATTCCACAAGGCAACAGAAATAGGTGCAGGCGGCCAACGCCTGCACCCCACTTTCTTTTATATTTTGTTTTTTTGTTTGACATTTGATGATTCTATTTCTTAATCAGCAAATATTAAATCCAGTATTGCCATAATGCTCATTCGTGAAACGCATATCAGATGAGGACAGGGAGCGAATTCTTGATGAGATCGAATCCCATTCTTTCATGAGGGAAGAGGCAAGCATGAATGCCAGCTATGCAACTCCCAGCTCCAGCTCTCTGGGTCGAAAGAGGCAGGAGGAACCGCGCACCGGCGAGCACCGCAGCCCCTTCTCCATCGACCGCGACCGCGTCCTTTATTCCAAAGCATTTTTCAGGCTGGCCGGAAAAACCCAGGTATTCATGTCTCCGCAAAGCCCCCTGATAAGCAACCGGATGACCCACACCATGCACGTCGCCCATCTGGCAAGGTCAATATCACGTTCCCTCGGGCTCAACGAGGATCTTGCAGAGGCCATCGGTCTGGGCCATGATATCGGGCACCCGCCCTTCGGGCACAGGGGTGAAAAGGTGCTGGATGAGCTGTGTAAAGAACATGGTGGCTCGGGCTTCGAGCACAATGTTCACAGTGTTCGCGTTCTCGAGGTTCTGGAAAAGGACGGCGTGGGTCTGAACCTTTCCTGGGAGGTGCTGGACGGCATAGTTTCCCATTGCGGAGAAACCACCGAAGGAGAATTCAGGCCGGAGGAGCCGGTCAAAGATGACAAACATGAAGATTCCATGACACCATCCACCCTGGAGGGATGTGTGGTGAAAATATGTGACAGGATTGCCTACGTGCGTAAGGACATAGAGGATGCGGCCAAGGCCGGCATAATCCGGGAAGAGGACATTCCCAAGGAAATAACCGACGTGCTCGGGACCACCAACGGCGAGATAATCAACACCCTGGTCAAGGACATCCTTGTCAATTTTCTCTGGGACAGGGAGCTATTTTACAAGGACAATGGACGGAACCCTACCAGGCATGAGATATCGATCAAGCTGAGCTGGCCGGTTCTCACAGCCCTGAATTCCCTGATTCACGATTTCAATTATCCCAAGATATACCTCAACCCCGCGAATCTGAGATATGAGAACCAGACCGAAAACATGCTCAGGAGGATGTTCGAGACCTTCATGGTGGAGCTGGAGACCCTGGAGGTGCCCAAGGCCATACAGGCCAGCCTTCTTGATTTCCACGGCAAGTTTGAAGCCAAGAACGGCCAGGATTATGACACTCTGGGAGAGTTGGAGAAGGCCGCAGGGTGGGAGAATAAGGATGCAAGGAAGTTGAAATTACTCATAATAAAGGAAAATATCAAATTGTCCGATGGAAAGATAAGCTCCATCTTGCCATTCCTGTCCGAGATGAATGATGACTATATCATGGATGCCAGCATGGTTGAAATGGTGAGGGATTACATAGCCCTGATGACAGACAACATGGCGATGAACATCTTCGAGGCAATGGCGATACCCAGGTCCTTAGTGTGAACTACCAGGCCCTAAAGGATTTACTGCAAAATGGCAGAGAAC
>JAGLSY010000344.1 GCA_023135545.1 Thermoplasmata archaeon
TGCTTTCAACCCTGATGGTCCCCTTGTGAGCCTCGATTACACCGTGGCAGATGGACAGTCCCAGACCCACACCATCCCCCACCCCCTTTTTCGTGAAGAACGGGTCAAACACATGCTCCAAATCCTCCATCGAAATGCCAATACCGTTATCTGTGAATTTTACCTCCACAAGGCTTTCGTCCTTCAGGTTTGCGGTTATGGTAAGTTCTCCACCCTCTGACATGGCGTCATATGCGTTATCTATGAGATTTGTGAATGCCTGGCGCAGCTGAGCGTGGTCGGCCTTTATCTTTGGAATTTCCTTTTCAAAATCCTTAATGATCTTGATATTCTTTGGTTTTGTTTTTTCGAGAGATGAGATACTATCGGATAGCACATTGCCCAAGCTGATCATTTTCATTCTCGGTTCAATCTTACGTGAAAAGGAGAGAAGGCTCGTAACGATGTTAGAGGCGTGGCGTCTCTGCTCAGAGAGGCTCTTCATCTTCTTCATCAACTCTGGATCGTTGGTCATTTTCATCATGTTCTCCGTGATAAGGGAGATATTGGTAAGGGGTGTGTTGACCTCGTGAGCCATGCCTGCGGCCAACTGTCCGATTGAAGCCAGTTTTTCGGATTGGAGCAGCTCCTCTGCCATCTTCTTTCGTTTGGTAATGTCCTTGTTAATGGCCACTGCCCCCAAGGGATTTCCCTGGCTGTCCCGGATCATGGACACCGAGGCTAGGATATTGAGTGGTTCACCGTCCTCCCTCCTCTGTATGACCTCGCCCTTCCAGTATCCATTTTCAGCGAACTTCTTTTCCACTTCATCCCGGGAGTTATACGGATACACTATCCTGGTGACATCGCCGACCCGTTTTCCGATCACGTCACTGGCCTTGAACCCGTATAAGGCCTCGGCAGCCCTGTTCCATGTGACGATGTTGAATTCAAGGTCCGAGGATATGATGGCATCAGAAACATTTTCCACTAGGTCGGCTTGGTACCGCACCTGCTCCTCGGCCTTTTTTCGGTCCGTTATATCCCTGAAAAATCCCTGGGTTGCAATGATTTTATTTCCCAGACGACGGGGCTGGGCGTTCCCCTCCACATATATCTTCCTTCCGTCTTTTGATACGAATGTCGCTTCGATATTCTTCTGAGGTTGCCCCGCTATCACCTTTTGGAAAAGGTCCTGACAACGTGCTCGTGATTCTGGATGGATGATATCTATCAATTTTAATCCTTCTATTTCATGTTCTGGATATCCCATGGTTTTTCGCCATGCATTATTGACAAAAATGAAATTGCCATCCAAACCGACACTCTGCACCAAGTCGTGAGATCCTTCGATAAGATTCCGGTATTTTTCCTCGCTCTCCCGCAGGGCCATCACGGCTTTCTTTTTCCCGGTTATATCGTGTCCAATTGCAAACAAACCTTTGGAGAGACCACTCTCATCTTTTAATATTTGGGTATGCAAATCGATAATCAACCTGGATCCATCCACTATCTGCATGCTCCTTTCGCCCTTCCAATAACCCTCGGCTATCGTCTTTTCCACGACTTCCGTATTGGTAAGTTCGCCCGGTTCTTCGGGAAAGATGTCAATGGTCTGGCCTACCAATTCACCAGGAACTCTACCAAGTGCATTGGCAAATGCCTCGTTGGCGTACGAAATGCACCCGTTAAGGTCCGATGATATGATATACTCGGAACTCTGGTTTAGCAGCATGGCCTGAAAGCGAACGTCTTCCTCGGCTTTCCTTCGTTCCATCGTGGTTACGAAGAGGTCAGCTAATATTTTGAGTTGACCAACGGCTTCCTGCGGCCAATCTCGTTCTTCATTTAATTCACCATAGAAGCCGACAGTTCCATATAAGGCCCCTTCGTGAATCATGGGAACAAAGAGTAGCGGTCGAAAACCGAATTCTTTGATCCACTCCCTCTCACCATGAGCCTCGGTGGGCATATCGTCTGGGTTACCTATGGCAACAGGTTCTAGCTTCTTGAGCAATTCAAAATAATAACCGAATCTGTCAGCCGGTATTCCCTGGAGTAAGGATATCTGGGAATCCTTTGGATCGGCACACCATTCATGGGTATTTGTGACCTTGGTCAAGTTATCAGAATAGAGGAAAATCGAACTGCGCACAGCGCCTGTAAACTGGGAAACCTCTTTTAAGGCTTCATTAATGCTCTTGTCCATTCCCTCATAAGAAGAATTGATTAGATCAGCTGATATTTTAGAGAGGATATGTTCAAATTGTAGGCGGTTATTTAGTGCCTCCTCTGCACGTTTCCGCTCGGTGACGTCACGTGCCACACCCAACAATCCCATAGGGACTCCGTGTTCATCACGGATAAGACTTATTGTAACTTCCGACCAGACTGTGGAGCCATCCTTGCAATTGAATTCCAAGTCTAACGTTCGTGATAATTGAAGGCCCGGTTGATTTAAATTCTCCACAGTCAAAGCCTGGTCCAGGGCCTCTACCGCTATTTCCACCGATTTCGGAGTTAAATGATCTGTCCAGTCCATTTTCTGAAA
>JAGLSY010000345.1 GCA_023135545.1 Thermoplasmata archaeon
TTTTTATCGAATTGGGCGCCCGGGAACTTACCAAGAAGGTCGAAAACCAGCTGAAAAATATTTATGGCATGAGATATGTTAAGGACCATTGAGCGCCAGGAAAAATGACATCCTTTCAGGGAGGTTCGGATGGTAACATACGGCAAGATAACAGGCCTTTCAGAATCCCGATTCGTGGGGAGGGACAGGGAATTTGAGGAGATAAAGGGCTACCTCGACGAGAGCATGAAGGGCAAGGGAAGGCTGCTTTTCGTAATAGGCGAGGCAGGTATTGGCAAGAGCAGACTTTTGGATGAGTTTGCAGCCCATGCCGAAGCCCAGGGTGTTATATATCTCAGGGGTCGGTGCCTGTATCAGGAGAATGCAGAGCCATATCTTCCCTTCATGGATGCCCTGGATGAATATATATCAGGCAGAAAGATCGCACGAAAGGGGGATTTGGACCCGGAATCCCAGGTTTCGGAGGATTTCCTTTCAATGGGCATTGTGGGTTTTTCGGACACTTCAGACCAGGAAACCGAGATAGCAGGTCAGCCAGTTGCAGGTTCAGCAGACTATGTACCCATGGGACTATTACCATTCGACGTCGTTGACGAGGCCGCTGCAATGAAGATTAAGAAAATCGACATCTACCAGGAGAGGACAAGGCTGTTTGAAGCCCTGTCCCAGCTTGTAATTGACATATCGAAGGATCAGCCCTTGGTCCTTGTAATCGATGATCTTCAGTGGGCAGATGACGGAAGCCTCCAGCTCCTGCATTACCTGGCAAGAAACATCCAGAATGCAAAGGTCATGATAGCTGGAGCATACCGTCCCGAGGAGCTGGACACGTCGGGGGGGGAGACACATCCCCTTTCTAAGACATTGATGAGGATGAGACCCGAGAAACTCTTTTATGAAATCCACCTGGAGCGTTTCGATGAGGACAGCAGCGCCCAGATGATCAATTCCATGCTCAATATCAGGATGGCCCCGGAACCTTTCACAAAGAGATTGTATGAAGAGAGCGAGGGGAATCCCTTCTTTATCGAGGAGGTCGTAAAATCCCTGGTGACCGAGGGTCTCATAGACCTAAATGATTATACTTGGAATACCAGCCTTGATATGTCCAAGATCCATATCCCAGGGACCATAAGGGACGTCATTGGCAGAAGAATCGGCAAATTGAACGACAGTACAAGGGGAATTCTCCGGTACGCCTCGATCATTGGAAACCAATTTACATTCGAAACATTATTCGAGCTGAGCGAATCCCAAGAGGAGGAGCTCATCGATTCCATTGACGAGCTGATCTCTGCCAATATAATCCACGAGGACACCCAGTCAAAAGAGGAGCGCTACAGGTTCGACCATACGCAGATCCGGGAAGTGGTGTACAACAGCATGAGCCGGAGCAGACGGCGCCTGCTCCACAAGAAGATCGGATACATCCTCGAAGAGCTAAACCGCCAGCGACTGGATGACGTTGTATACAACCTGGCCTATCATTTCTATCTGGGCAAGGACATCAATAAGACCATTGCATACGCCGTTGCTGCAGGGGAGAAGGCCACAAAGACATTTGCCCCAGAGGACGCTGTTTCCTACTATAAAATGGCACTGGAAGCACTTGATCAGCTGGAAAAGAGCAAGGAGAACAAATCCAGGATTGTGACACTGCTCAAAAGGCTGGGTGAGCTCAGTTTCAACGTATCGGAATGGTCGTCTGCTCTGGAATACTACAGGCGTTCCATTGCACTGTGCCAGGACATCGATAACCCAATAGGAGCCGCCGAGTCGTATCGCAAAATCGGTTATGTTCTCAACAGGATGGGGAACTGGGACGAGGCATCCGATAATTTCGGAAAGGCTCTGACCATCTCCAG
>JAGLSY010000346.1 GCA_023135545.1 Thermoplasmata archaeon
TGCAACTATTTTATCAAGCACATGAGATGGGCTTGATTCGGGATGAGTGAACCTTGTTCTTTTTTAGATGCGTTGGCCAAACTTCCCAGAGCGCATCTATTTTGTCAAACCAAGGTTTGACTCAGGAGGGTGAGCCAGCGCAGCGAGGGTTAAAAGAAAAGGCTTACGACTGGAGGATGCACGAGATAGGTATGGGAATTATGTTTCACCGTTTAAGTTTTGAAGTATCGAGGGTCCCAGTATTTGGTAGCATGGGTGATAGCGATTAACTACGTGGTGGGGGAGGAAGGAGGGTATAGTTAGCACCAACCGCGGAAGTTTCAACGCACCAATCATGGTTGAGGTGTCTTCTTATTTCCATAGAATAATTGTAAATATCCCATCACCTATCTCTCGCATGATGAAGGCCGAGATCACCCTATCCGACATTGCCAATCCCGAAGAACTGGCATCCATCCTTGACCCGGAGATGACCGTGGAACTTTCCAGATGCACGGCGGGCATGGAGATCGGGGCCGATAGCCTAAAGATTAAAATAGAGGCTGAAGATGTGACCTCACTGAGGGCCGCCTTGAACTCTTATTTGAGGTGGCTCCGCATCGCAATCGACACCAATGACGTCATCGGAGGATTTGATGGACATGAATGAAGAAATACAGGGAAAACTGTTCCAGTTCCAGCAGTTGGAACAACAGGTTCAGGCAATAGTTAGCCAGAAGTACCAGATGGAGATGCAGGCATCGGAGATCGAAAAGACACTGGAAGAGCTGAAGAGCATCGAAGAGGGCACCCCCATCTACAAGAGCATTGGCAGCCTGCTTATCAAGAAGAACGACAAGGGCGAACTGGTGAAGGAACTCGAGGAGCAGAAGGAAACCGTCGAGGTAAGGGTGAAGACCCTGGCCAAGCAGGAAAAGACCATGAAAGAAAGCTACCAGAAACTCCAGGACGAGCTGACCCAGTCATTGCAGGGAGCCAAAGGCGCCAAGCAGACTTGATGCCGTTACGCAATCTACCCGCGAGGCCGTGATGATGGAAGATTTGGCTGCCATTTTTTCGAGTGGTACTAACATAATAATTCTACATTCCAATGCCGATGCCGATGCGGTAGGCTCAGGACTGGCAATAGCTCTTTACTTTGATAATTCGAAATTGCTCGCACCATCAGGTATAAGCCGTGTCGGAAAGCGGCTCCTGAGGGAGATTCCCATGGAAGTACTGGAAGATGCGAATCTGGACGATTACAACAATGTGGTTGTGGTGGATTCCTGCACAGATACCATGCTGGGCATCCGGGATTTTGACTGGAGCAGGGCGATCGTCATTGACCATCATTCCGGAGCCGACGGCAGAAACTTCCGGCATTCCTTGATCGACGAGGAGGCCACCTCGACCTGCGAGCTGGTATGGAGCCTGCTGAAATCAGAAAAAATTGATGAAATAATCGGACTGGCACTCCTGACAGGAATCATAGGGGATTCGGGTAATTTTCACCATGCTAAAGCCGATACGCTTTCAAGAGCCAGCGAGATAATGGAGGCCTCGGGTGTTGACCTTGCAAAGGCCTTTTCCATGTTCCACATGGACGATAACGATGATATATCGCAGCGCATCTCCAGGCTGAAGGGGGGCCAGCGCCTCAAATATCTCAGAAAGGACAGGTGGCTTGTGGCCATGACGCAGGTGAGCACCTTCGAATCCACGGTGGCCAGAGGATTGCTCAATCTGGGAGCCGACGTGAGCTTTGTCGCATCGCAGAACAAGAACAATTACAGGATAACGGCAAGGGCCAATCCGAAGGCACTGGGTGCCGGCCTGCACCTTGGTAATCTGCTAAGGGACGTTGGAGAGGAAATCGGGGCGGACAGCGGCGGACATGATGGAGCTGCCGGGCTGACTGGCATGGGAGAATCCGAGGCCATCCTCAACATCTGCGGCGAAGAGGCCCTGTCCCTTTTGACCAGGGACAGTAAATAACTTATATCAAATTACTGTAATAGGTCGAAACGCCCATCCCTTTAAGGGTTTGGATGAATCGGCCTGCAGTAACAAGAACACCGCCGTATGTCCATCATAAATCATCAAATGGACGCAGAGCTTGAACCTCTGCGAGTTGGGACATATGGCTTGTGGAATGGAAACTTCCAGGCCAGGATAATAATGTCAGGTCATATATGGCCTGGTAGTTTACACGATAAACGGCGACGGAGACAGGAAATGACAGAAGGAATGCCCGCGGCACCACAGACAGGAGGCAGCAGCCAGCTGATGATAATGATGATGATGTTCATGACCATGTTCATCATGTTCATCGAGCCCATGAGGAATGCCGTCGGCGGAGCAGCCTGGATAGTCCTTTATCCCATGATAGGCTTTGATTCCAAATATCCCGTGATCACCCTTTTCCTGGCAGGTCTGGTCATGGTTCTTCTCACCACGATTATAAGACATTATTTCATCGATTGGGTGAGCGCGGCAAAAAACCAGGCCATGATGAAGCACTTCAACAAGGAATT
>JAGLSY010000347.1 GCA_023135545.1 Thermoplasmata archaeon
TCGGCGGTATGGAAGTTCAATCCGGAATTGTTGATTATCTCCAGGCCCTCCTTGGCATTGGTTCCTTCCAGCCTTACGACGATGGGCACTTCCACGTTTCCGATGTTGCGGATTGCCTCTACAACACCGCTGGCCACCTTGTCGCATCTGACAATTCCGCCGAATATGTTGATCAAAACACATTTAACATCCTTGTCGCTCATAAGAATCCTGAAGGCATTTTCCACTCCCTCGGCAGAGGCGGAACCTCCCACATCCAGGAAGTTAGCTGGCTCGCTGCCGCACTGCTTGATGAGGTCCATCGTCGCCATCGCCAGTCCGGCTCCGTTAACCATGCAGCCCACCTTGCCGTCCAGCTTGATGTAATTCAAATCGAACTTGGAGGCTTCAATTTCCAGAGGATCTTCCTCATTCAGGTCTCTCAACTCGGCATGGTCCTTGTGCCTGAAGGCCGCGTTGTCATCGAAGTTGACCTTCGCATCCAGTGCCATGGCGTTTCCCTCTTTCGTGACTATCATGGGGTTTATCTCGGCCATGGATGCATCCTCGCCGATGACCATCTTGTAGAGGTTCATTATCATCTTGGTGCCGTCCTTGAAAGCCTGGTCCTTCATTCCCAGCTTGAAGCAGATCTGCCTGGCCTGGTATGGCATAAGTCCCACGGCCGGGTCTATCCAGACCTTGATTATCTTCTCCGGGGTTTCGGCGGCCACCTTTTCGATCTCCACACCGCCCTCGGTTGACGCGATAATCGCTATCCTGGAGGTTTCCCTGTCCATCACGAATCCGAGATAGAACTCGCGGTCGATGTTGGCCGCCTTCTCGACCAGGCCGCGCTTGACCACCTTTCCTTCTGGGCCGGTCTGGTGGGTTACCAGGGTCATGCCAAGTATGTCACTGGCTGCCTGAAAAGCCTCGTCAGCGGTCTGGACAAGCTTGACTCCGCCGCCCTTTCCCCTGCCACCGGCATGGATCTGGGCCTTGACCACGACGGGTCCGCCTTTTTCCTCGACAAAATTTCTGACTTCCTCGGGGCTGGTGACCATCTGGCCCTCCGGCACCGGGATTCCATATCTTGCAAAAATCTCCTTGGCCTGATACTCATGAATCTTCATCAAATCACCTTGAAATTGTCTTTGCGCAGAGGTAAAGAAAAGACACTAATAAAGGTTTATGACCGCGGTAGCTCAACCACGGTCAAATTCTACCGGCCAGATAAGAGTTATACTCCAAGTATTTCCCTGAATATCCTCTCCATCTCCTTCTTGGTCTTCGCGTTCACCACATCGTAGATGGAATTGCCGTGGGCGTCCATGGAAACAACCAGTGGTCCAAACTCCTTGGCCTCAAAGACCCAGACGGCCTCGGGCATGCCCAGTTCATCCAGGTAATAGACAGTTTTTACTTTTCCCAGTCCTTTTGCGGCCAGTGCTCCGGCTCCACCGGTGAATGATACGTAAACCACGTTATGCTTTTCGAGGGCGGCCAGTGTGAGCGGGCCCATTCCCCCCTTGCCGATTATCAGCTTGACGGGGAACATCTCCAGAAACTTTGGCTCCAGGGTTTCCATCCTGAAACTTGTGGTCGGGCCGGCAGAAACGACCTGCCATTCTTCACCTTCTTTCTTCATCACCGGGCCGGCATGGTAAAGGCCGAGGCCGGTCATGTCAAATCCTTCCACGCCGCCGTCCTTCATGAGTTCCATGTGGGCCTCGTCCCGGGCCGTGAAAACGGTTCCGGTCAGGTAAACCACATCGTTCACATGAAGTTTGGAAATGGCCTCGTCATCGACCGGTGTCGTAAGATGATATTCGGCCATCAGATCACCTCCCCGTCTTTGTTGATATTAATTGTCTGGCGTCTGTCGCACCAACATTGAACCACCATGCCGATAGGGAAGGTTGCCGGGTGCCGGTTGGTGTATTCGATCTGTACCGCAAGGGCCGTGGTATCTCCGCCCATTCCCATGGCACCAACACCCAGGCTGTTAATCATATCCAACAGCTCCTTCTCCATTCCGGCTATCTCGGGAAGCGGGTTGGGCTGGTCCAGGGGCCGCAGAAGGGCCTTCTTGGCCAGCTTCATGGCAATATCTGCTCCGCCGCCTATTCCGATGCCTATCACGATGGGTGGGCACGGCTTCCCGCCCGCAAACTGAACCTGCTCGATGACCTTCTGCTTCATGACCTTGAAGCCCTGGGCCGGGGTCAGCATCCACAACTTGGACATGTTCTCGCTGCCCCCTCCTTTGGGGAAAACGTGAACCGTCGCTCCATCGCCCTCCACCATGTCTATGGTAAGTGCCGGCATATTGGGGCCCAGGTTGTTTTT
>JAGLSY010000348.1 GCA_023135545.1 Thermoplasmata archaeon
CTCCTGGTCGGCGTCTGTTTTGCCAAATCGATCTCTTATTCGCAAAATATCCCTATGGTTGCCGTAAATCACCTTGAAGGACATATTCTCTCGATATTCCTTGAAGAAACCCCGGGTTTCCCATATATAGGACTCGTGGTATCTGGAGGGCATACAAGCATTTATTTGGCGGAAACCTTTGGAAAATATAGGGAAATAGGCAGAACCAGAGATGATGCAGCTGGTGAAGCCTATGATAAAGTGGCAAAACTGCTAGGATTCGGCTATCCAGGCGGACCTATTATAGATAAGCTCGCATCTGAAGGAAACCCCGAGGCAATTGCCTTCCCAAGGTCAAAACTAAAGGAAAGCCATGATTTCAGCTTTAGCGGACTAAAGACATCTGTCCTTAACTATACAAAAAAGCATCCTGACGCGAAAAAGGAAGATATAGCTGCCAGTTTCCAGGCAGCAGTCGTTGATGTCCTTGTTGAGAGGGTACTTGAGGTCGCTGGTTCAAAAGGCATTAAGGATGTCGTTGTTTCAGGCGGGGTAGCAGCAAATAGCGGACTCAGAGGAAGGATATCTAAAGAAGCAGCGGAAAAGGGAGTGAAGGTCCATCTGCCTTCCATACATCTCTGTACCGATAATGCAGCAATGGTAGCAGTTGCTGGCTATCATCTTTTCAAAAAAGGCGTGACTGCAAATTATGACTTAAATCCAAAGGCTTACCTACCTCTCGGATCAGCCGACGGCCAATCTTAAGAAGCCCTATCAGGTGCAGTGGTCTTTGAGGTGCCTGCCGAATGCGGATATCCCCTTTAATACTTCTCTACAAAAAGGGCAGGTATAATCCCTGTTTTTAAGCTTCTCTATCTTGGAACCAATAGTATTGATTATGCCTTTTGGCTTTGAAGCTTCCTTGGGCTTATCAAATATATTGTTCATTAGCTAGTGGAATCTTTCCGGGCCTGCATAAAGGTGCTGATGATAAATAGCGTGACCCCAACCGTTAACGCGGAGTCTGCCACATTAAATGCCGGCCAGTGCCATGTGCCGACATAAACGTCAATGAAATCAATGACTTTGCCTAGCATTATCCTGTCAATAAGGTTGCCGACCGCGCCCCCGAATATCAATGATATAGAAAACAACTCCAATCCCTTAGGGATTTTCGACATGTAGAGTAGTATCGTTGCTATCGCAATAAACGATATTGTGATAAAGAATCCATTCCCCAGGCTGGCGAACATACCAAAGGCCGCACCCTTGTTCTCAACATAAACTATATTCAGGTATGGAACCACAGGAATGCTGTCATGCAGCGCCAACTTGTCGACAATTAGTCTCTTTGTGACAAAATCAGAGACCATTACAAGGGTAGCTACGAGTGATATAAGAGCAGATTTCTTCAATTTTTCAATACGTTATAGCAACGCTCGCAGAGTTCCGGGTGCTCATCGAACGTGCCGACGCTTGTAGAAATATTCCAGCATCTCTGGCACTTGGTGCCGTCAGCTATTTCAACCAGTACGGCCAGATCTTCGACATCTCCAGCACTGTACGCTTCCTCCGGCGCTTCTGAAATACCCTTAATGTCCACTGCTGACACGATGAAGAGCGCAGGAAGAAAATCACCCTGGGCCTCAAGCTCTGCCTTTGTCTTATCATTTACATAGATCGTCACTCTGGCCTCAAGGGCATTGCCTATCATCTTATCGGCCCTCTTTATCTCAAGGGCCTTGTTTACCTCATTACGGATGGCAATAAATGACTGCCACTTTGCCTTAAGCAGATCATCAATGATAAATTCCTCTTTTAGAGCAGGGAATTTTGCGAGAAAAATACTCTCTTCCTTTTCTCCAGGGAGGTGCTTCCAGATCTCTTCTGCTGTGAACGAGAGGATCGGGGCAATCAGTTTTGTCAATGTTTTCAATATGTTATAGAGAACTGCCTGTGCGTTCCTTCTTTCAGACGAGTCTGTTCTAAATGTATAAAGCCTGTCCTTAAGGATATCAAAATAGAAAGAGCTCATATCAATAATGCAGAATTGATATATGGCATGATAGACCTCATAAAAGGCAAATGACTCATAAGAAGCTGTCACTTTTTTGACCAGATCCTGGAGCATATCGAGCGCAACTCTGTCTATTTCTGACAAATTCGTGATATTGATCTCAGCAGCAGCCGGATCAAGATCATTGATATTGCCGAGAATGAACCTGCTAGTGTTCCTTATCTTCCTGTACGCCTCAACCAGCCTTGCCATTATCTCGTTGGATATCTTCATGTCATCGCGGTAATCAGCGGATGAACACCATAATCTCAATATCTCTGACCCGTATTTTGTCGTTATTTCCTGGGGAGATATGACATTTCCTATGGACTTGGACATCTTCTTGCCCTTGCCGTCCACAACAAAGCCATGAGTAAGAACAGCCCCGTAAGGCGCCCTACCTCTAGTGCCTACTGAGGTAAGTAAAGAGCTCTGGAACCATCCTCTGTGCTGGTCGCTTCCCTCAAGATACATATCAGCAGGAGAGGATAACCTTTCGTCCGCCTCTGCAACTGCTGCGTGGCTAACGCCGGAGTCAAACCATACATCCAGAATGTCCGTCTCCTTCTTAAATTCATCCGAACCGCACTTACACTTGTATCCGTCAGGCATTAATTCCTTTTCGGTCTTTTCAAACCAGATATCAGCGCCTGAAGATTCAACTTCCTGTTCTATCTTTTCCATTACTTTACGGTCAGTTACGAACTCATTACACTTTTCGCACCTGATCAGCGTGATCGGCACACCCCATGATCTCTGCCTCGAGATGCACCAGTCCCTGGCATTGGACACCCAGTCCTGCATGCGCGAGGAGCCTGCCCAGTCAGGGTACCAGGATATTTCCGAAATCTCCTCCAGCATGTCGTCCTTTATTTCAGTGATCTTGAGGAACCACTGGTCAGTGGTTCTGTAAATAATCGGAGTTTTACACCGCCAGCAGTGACCGTACCTGTGCGTTATGTCATCATCGAAGAGCAGAAGCCCCTTTCGCTTCAGCTCCTGGATTATTATATGATTTCCCCTCTTGAGGGGTATATTTGCATAGCGTCCCGCGTCTTCCGAGAACTTGCCGTCCTCTGTTACGGGACAGAAGGGTGGAAGATCATGCTCCTTGCCTATGTCGAAATCCTCTGGCCCGTGGCCGGGTGCAATATGCACAATGCCTGTATATTCAGGGGTAACAGTATCCGATAAAAGCACCTTGTGAATCCATTCACCGAGCAGCGTCTGGTGGAACTTGAGCTCCTTAAGGAAGGGGTGATGGTATTCCAGGCCAGCGAGCTGGCTGCCCCCCACAAGCTCCACTATATCGTAATCGTCACAATCGATTAAGGTCATGATGTCGTCGACCTTGTCCTCGATCATGATCATGGTCTCCTTCTTTCGACCCGTGCCGAATTTGACCTTTGCGTACGTGAATTCCGGATTCACGGCCACCGCCATGTTGGCTGGAAGGGTCCAGGGTGTCGTGGTCCAGATGAGCATGGACTCCTTGTCGGAGCCCTTGAGGGGGAACCTGACATAGATGGACGGGTCTGTCTCATCCCAGTACTCCACTTCTGCCTCGGCCAGGGCGGTCTGGCATCTGGGACACCACGTGAGCACTCGTTCCGCTTCGGTTAATAGGTTCTTTTCATAAGCCTTCTTTATGGTCCACCACTCGGACTGGATGTAATCGTTTTTGATGGTAATATAGGGGTCATCCCAGTCGAGCCATACACCCAGGGATTTGAATTCACCTATCATCCTGTCCTTGTGGTCCAGGGCGAATTCCTTGCACTTGTTGACAAATATATCGATGCCCATCTCCTCGATCTGCTTCTTGTCATCGATGCCCAGTGTCTTTTCCACCTGGACCTCGATGGGCAGGCCGTGCATGTCGAATCCGGCCTGGTCCCTGACGTTGTACTTCTGCATTCTGCGGAATCGGATTACGGTGTCCTTGAGAATCTTGTTCCAGGCCGTGCCCAGATGGAT
>JAGLSY010000349.1 GCA_023135545.1 Thermoplasmata archaeon
TCTTTCTCCCCCCACCCCACAGCTCCGCTGGACATTCCCATCCCCCAATGTCCTGCTCGCTGTGGCCTGCTTTTTCCGGGCTGTCTCAGAAGAAAGCAGCATCGGCCTCCTTCTCCTCTGGCTCATTCACTTTTACGGTCTTTATGTATTCTTCGTAAAGGTCGATCATCAGTGGAAGTGCGAAGGGCGTTTTCGGCGACACAACTAGCCCTTCCCCCACCATCAGGGTCTGGATTTCGTAATCCAGCTTTGACACGTCCTGCCTCGCCGAGCTGGCCAGTTTCTCCCTGTCCATCTTGTCTGCCAGCCCCAGGATGAACAATGAATTGAACTGTGAAATGATCTGGGAGTCTATCAATTTCGGCTGCTGGGAGATGGCGCATAGACCGGTCTTGAACTTCCGACCTTCTCGGGCAATCTGGCTGAATATGTTTCCCCTTGACTTTCCGAGAACTCGCTGGGCTTCCTCCAGCACGATCATGGACGGCGGCAACTTCTCGAATTCCTTCTTATTACGGTACAAGTTCTTGTTCCTCTCGAAAAGGGTGCGGACCAGAACGCTGGATACAAGCAATTCCTCCTGCTCTCCGGCTCCGGAAACATCCACCAGAACAACCAGCCCCTCTCTCAACTGCTCGATAACCCTCTCGGTCATGGAGATCGTGTCATCGAAGGTTATGAGCGGAGAGCGGGTTATGGCCTCGATCCGGCGTTTTACAACCCCGATGGTTCCCTCGTGAAACCTGGGCGCGTACTCGTCAATCAAGACCTCGGTGTCCGTGCCCCTGAGATAATGAAGCCAGTTCCTCTCGTGCCTTCCCCTGACCGCGCTCAGGAACTCCTGCTGCGGCTCCGAAAAGGAATAGACATTCCCCAGGTCCTGGATGCTTATCTCACTTGCAGATATCATCACATCAGAAACATTTCCATCTGTTTCCCTGGTGACGTAAGTTCTGAGACGCTGGCTTGCAAGCGGGTGATGCTCCAATCCCTTCAATTCCGACCTTCCGCCGTCGATGTACTCTCCGTGGGGGTCCAGGATAAGCAAGCCGACCTTTCCGGATTCCAGTACCGCTCCCCCGAACCTCTTCATGAGATTGCTCTTTCCCATGCCGGTTGTTGCGAATATGCCGAGATGATGACACAGCACACCCGAGTGAATGCCCACCGGTACGCTGGCTATCACCCTCTCGCCGCTTCTCAGCACCCCTACCTTCAGGTCACCCAGATATCCCTTCAGAAACTCATAATCTTCATTGTTGGCGCGCCTCACCCTGGAAAAGTGGCCCGGAATGGTCTTCGGTTTCCTGAACTTCCCGTCGACCAGGTAGCCCAGCGGAACGCAGACCGCCACATTGTACAGCCTCCTTTCCTCGTCATAGATGTTATAATCTTCGTCCCTGGTGTCCATGTCCATCATGCTGCCTGCGGCACGGGATGCCCAGTCCGCCTCCCTGGCCTCGACACCGTGCATGATGTTCACCACACGGAGCAGGAATTTGCGGGGAGAGCCCTCATCCAGTCCTATCAGGATCTCCCCCAGGAAAATATCCTCGTCCTTGAAGGACCTGAAATGTATCTCGGTCACGTCGCGTCCGGTCACTCTGCCCAGGCAGTTTTTGCTTTCTTCACTCATATCTTCTCCCTCCAAGTAAATATCAACTATTTTCCTCCATCCAGTATATCATGAAAGTTCTGAAATGACAGATGCCACTTGCCCATGTCCATGCCGCTCCTGGCCGCTTCCCTTTCAAGCAGATGACGCAAGTTTTCGACCTCGGTCCTGCTGAAAGCCACGTTGTTGTGCGCCCTGGCCAGCGGGTACGGATACCCCATGTACCCCGGGTCATTGGAAAAG
>JAGLSY010000035.1 GCA_023135545.1 Thermoplasmata archaeon
CCGTTGGTCAAACCGTTCGTGAGGCCATTGGTCCTTCCAAGGCCATTTGTCAGACCATTGGTCAAACCGTTTGTTCTCCCCATCCCATTGGTGAGACCGTTTGTCAAACCATTGGTAAGGCCGTTGGTCAAACCGTTTGTCCTGCCTAGACCATTTGTCAGACCATTGGTAAGGCCGTTGGTCAAACCGTTTGTCCTGCCTAGACCATTTGTCAGACCATTGGTAAGGCCATTGGTTCTGCCCAGACCATTGGTGAGACCGTTGGTGCGGCCGACACCGTTCGTCATACCATTTGTACGACCCAGACCATTTGTCAAACCATTGGTGTAGCCCAGTTCCCTCCTCATCCTTTCGGATTCTTCCAGGCTGCTGGGTATCGAAACCATGCCTTCGTCAAGGCCGGTTTCCAGGAGACCTAAAATCTGGTCCAGTTCCTCGTCCGTTGGATCATCGGATACTTCCCCTAGCACCCCCTCGGCCAGGCCGTCCAGTCCATCCAGCTCAAGAAGGAGCCAGTCCTCGTCATGTGATGGTTCTTCAGCCAGAGGCTCCTCGGTTATCTCCTCTTCGATTGACACATCATCTTCATCATCAAACTCCAGCATGTCCAGGGCCAGTAATTCCTTTTCAAGGCCCTCCAGCTCCGAACTCAAAATCTCGTCATCAAATATGGCGTCCTCGACCATTGAGATGGTGGAGCAATTGGGGCAGGAATCGGCATCCCCCGTCATGAAAGTGCCGCAGGCGTTGCAGACCCTGAATCCGATTGTAGGCACGGTTTCCAGAAGGTCTAATTCATCCTCTTCGTCATCTTCATCATCCGGCACATCTAGCTCATCTGATCCGATCAACTCATCTAACTCATCTCCCCCCTTCATTTCCAGCAGGGAAAGCATGAGGTCATCGTCAAGTCCGATCTCTCTGGAGGCCGCTTCATCACAGTTGGGGCAGCTGGATACGCCTTCTCCCAAGAAGGTTCCGCAGGTCGGGCAGATGCTGAATTCGATATCCGGGATGGTCTCCAGTCTGTCTTCTTCTCGCTCTCCGAGAACCATATCTTCGATATCCTCTTCAAAGACATCTGGCTGGGATGAGATATCCTGGCCGCAGACGGGGCACGCCGTGATGTTGGGCTCAATGAAGGCACCGCATTCCGTGCACATCTGGAATTCGATGTCCGGCTTGGTTTCGATGAAGGCATCATGCTCGGTCAATATCTCATCGCCCAGTTCCCTGGCTGCCTCCCCATCGGAGAACATTTCCCCGCACACGCCGCAGTCTTGAGACGCCGAGCTTATCAGGGCACCGCAGTTGGAGCAGTGGGACAGACCTTTGTCCGCAGCAGCTTCCTCAACCGCTGAATTGCATATTGGACATACGACGCTGTGCTCGTGGAGAAAGGCACCGCAGTTGCCGCAAAGGTAGAGGTTAACCTCCTCGTCCATCTCCTTTTCAGACAGCCCCAGAAAACTGATTATATTCTCGATGGCGTCCCTGTCACTTACCGTCATCTCATCGGTCATGACCCTTGTTTCGATGATGGAGCCCACATCAATGGGCTGGCCCAGATGGCTGTGTATGGTCTCCACGATATCGTGGTCGACAAAACTGGGGGAGATCATGTGGACAGAGGGAATTCCCTTGCCGTGCATCTTGTTCAGGCTCTTCTTCATGAAGTCCTTGGTGGCCTCCTCGCCGAAAACGCCCACCGACTGCTGGAGTATGTCGGTTATGAAAAGCCGCTCTCCCACATCCTCGGATGCCTTGAGAGCCTTGTTCAATGCCATGTTCACGTTGAGCAGGGCCCTAGCACAGAGCAGGACGCCATCCACTTCCTCCACTCCGATAACCTGCATTATCTGGTAGGAGAACCAGTCTATGATGAAAAACCGGTTCCGGCTTTGAAGCTCTTCTATTTCGGGAACAAGCTCGGTAAGGACTTCCAGCAATTCCTTTCCCGATGCTGTGGTTACAAGGGCTATAACGCTTTTGTCCTCGTCAATGTACTTCTTGACAAGATGGGCCATCGACAGGTAGGTCTGCTCCTCCAGGGCCAGTACGGCGTATGATTCTGCTCCATGCTCTGGCATCTATCCTCCAGGAATCAATAAATGGTCTCTACGTGGTCTATCTCGATACCCTGTTTTGTGATCAAGAAAGGATGCTTGTAGGGGTCGTGCCTGGTGAACCTCATCTTGTAGATCGTCAGGGTGCGGCGGTATTCTCCCTCCACATTCTCGTAGTCCAGAACAATTATTGAATCCGAGATGAACTGCTCGATGCCGAACCTCGTATCACCGCTCTGGCTGGCCTCCGTGATCAGAATGGTGGTAATGTCATGGTCCTTAAGTATCCGGCAGAACCTGAAAAGCTCCCTGCGGAACTCGTCGATGTCGCTGTAATACAGGCCGACAGCCGAGATCGAATCAATGAGAAGGCGCTTGGCTCCGGTTTCCTTTATGGTCTGGAGTATGAAGTCCAGCAGGTTTCTCAGGCTGACAATTCCATAATCTATATCCTCCTGAAGCTCGATCTCCTTTCTTATCTCACCGAAATCTATCAGCTGGATGTCGTTGGTCCCCTTGAATTGGTCAAAGTCCATTCCAAAGGATTTCGATGCCCTCGTCAAATTATCACGGCTCTCCTCCAGGGAAAGGAAAAGTCCCTTTTCTCCATATTCCATGAAGCCTTTATAGATATATTGCAGGCCAAACAATGTCTTCGCGCTTCCCGCAGGCCCGGATATCAGGTTGATGGTCCCCTCCGGGAAACCTCCGTCAGTCAGTTCGTCCATGCCCGGTATTCCTGTCTTTACACTCATATTTCCACCTCGTCTAGTTTATATTTATCGTTCAAAAGAACAAATATGGCCGAATTCCTCAGCCCTTGCTCATCATTCTCAAATGAATGGTCCAATGATATTTTGGCCAGGGAGCGAAGGGAGAAGCGGCCCAGCGACCTTTCCTCCAGCTCTAGCACGGTTTCCACCATGGCCAGGATATCGGTTTCCTGCCCATCCCTCACAATTTCTCCAAGGAGAGAATCGGACTTGCCAGTGTCCTTCCCGTCCAAGAAGGCCTCCAGGTATTCGAGCACCCTGCCGTCCACCTCCAGACCTGCATCCTTATCGAGCCGGCTCTTCCAGGAGCCGAGCAGGGATGCAGGAGTATTTCCAGTCAGCTTCACAAGGCGCTTGGAGAATTCCCCCAAAAACCGAAGAGAAGATGTGATATCATAGGAACCCTGGCCTGGCATTTGATTGCCAAGGCTGGTTATATCTATCTCAAGGAAAAATTTCGGCTTCAGGATATCGTACTCGAGGGCGCTTCTTGTCTTTCCCTTTCTTGTTCTGGATGCAAGGATATCCACATCCTCCAGGTCTTGAAGATGCTTCACAGCGGTCGCCACGTGGATCTCCAGGTCATTGGCTATCTCGGTTGCCGTGGACCACCTATTGCCAGAAATGTAAGACAATATGTCCAGGGATTTTTCCTTGCCCAGCACGGATAGGGTTTTCTGCAATTCGATCTTCTTCGTCTTGTTCGTTATGTTCAAATTTCCACCAACTTCATCATTAAACTTTAAACTTTGTAAAGTAATCTAAAGATAGTTTAAAGAATTTATAATATTACATATAAATGTTTGGTATAAGTTTAAAGTTTGTGAAGTATTGGCTTCAGGAAATGAACATCCACGCTCTGGAGGGTGAGATCGGTTTGTTATGTGGGGTGAGGATAAAGACCCCGCCCTTCGGACAGGGCTTGATTTGTACTCCTCGCTCGTTTTTGCGAGGGGGTAATTTTTTTGCTGGGTCATCGCTGTCACCCGCTAGCACAT
>JAGLSY010000350.1 GCA_023135545.1 Thermoplasmata archaeon
AAGGCTGTCAATTTTGCCAGAAGCCTCAAGATGCCAGTGCTCGGATTAATAGAGAACATGAGCGGCATGAGCTGCCCTCATTGCGGAGAGAACATCGACCTTTTCAAGACCGGTGGAGGGGAGAGAACGGCAAAGGAGATGGACATCATGTTCCTGGGAAAGGTTCCCATAGACCCGGAGATGGTACTGATGGGCGACGCTGGCTCCCCGGTAGTCCTCAATAATAAAGACTCGGAATCCGCAAAGGCCATTACCTCGATCATAGAGAAAATAGAAAAACAAGAAAAAATGATTGATTAACGATTATTTAGGGGATATTTATTAACTAGAAGTCTTTATCCCATATAACGCTGTTAATAACACTGTTAAAGATTGTTAAATATGAGGTGGTTTGATGAAAGTAGCGATAACTTCAAAAGGAATGGACCTTGAGGCAGATGTGGATCCCAGATTCGGAAGATGCCAGTATTTTTTGATAGTTGACCCGGACACCATGAATTTCGAGGGCTTGAGCAACGAGAGCGCCATGGCCAGCGGCGGGGCAGGACCCCAGGCGGCCCAGGCGATATCAGAGAAAGGTGTCGGAGCGGTCATAACCGGAAATGTGGGGCCCAATGCATTTCAGGCCCTGGATGCCGCCGGAATAAAGATTTATATAGGAGCCAATGGCACAATCAGGGACATGATAGACAAATTCAAGAGAGGAGAATTGGAGGAGGCCGGTGGGGCAAACGTTGGCTCACACTCAGGAATGGGCGGGCGCAGATAAGGAGGAGATTTAATGAAAATATGTGTTCCAACAATGGGAGAAAAAGGACTGGATGAACAGGTTGGCGAGCATTTCGGCCGCGTACCAACGTACACAATTTACGACAGCGATACCAAAGAGGTCAAGGTTGTACCCAATGACAGCTCGCACACGGGAGGCACTGGCTATCCTGCAGAGAACATTGCAAAGATGGGCATTGATGTAATGCTCTGCGGGGGCCTCGGACGAAGGGCCATCACCATGTTCGAGGAAGCGGGTATCATGGTATACGTGGGAGCCACCGGCACTGTAAATGATGCAATCGCATCGTGGGGCAATGATGCATTGACCCCGGCCACAGATGAAACTGCCTGTGCCCAGCATGCTTTCCGTGGGGAAGGACATGGTGACGGCGAGGGACATGACCACGGCCATGGAGGCTGTGGGGATTAATATTGAAGTGTGGTAAAATGAAAATCTCGATCGCCAGCGGAAAGGGCGGGACAGGCAAGACCACCATAGCTGTCAATATGGCATTGAGCCTTGATGATGCAATGCTCATAGATTGTGATGTCGAAGAGCCCAACTGCCACCTCTTCTTCAAGGAACCCATGGAGAAAGTCAGGGATGTGGGAATTCCCGTGCCCGAGTTCGACCTTGACAAATGTGACAGATGCGGCAAGTGCGCGGACTTCTGCCAGTACAACGCCATAGCCGTTATCAAAGACAAATTATTGTTCTTCGAGGAACTGTGCCACGGCTGCGGAGGATGCAAGATAATATGCCCCCTGGATGTCATAACCGAGGTTGAGCATTTTCTGGGTGTTATCGAAAAGGGCGGAACAGATGATATGGTGCTCTATCATGGTCTGTTGAACATCGGAGAGCCATTTGGGGTTCCGATTATCAGGACCGTGAAGGACCTGGCCGATGATTCCAAAACGGTTATATTTGATTCGCCTCCGGGAACCGCATGCCCGGCCGTGGAGGCTATGAACGATTCGGACTATGTCATTCTGGTAACAGAACCAACACCCTTCGGGCTTCACGACCTCAGGCTGGCCGTGGATGTTGTAATAAAGATCGGCACGCCCTTCGGAGTTGTGGTGAACCGTGGAGGCATCGGCGATGACAGGGTTGACAGATACTGCCGGGAAGAAGAGATACCACTCCTTGCGACGATACCCAACGACCTGGACATTGCCAGACTGTATTCGAAGGGAATTCCGATAATCAAGGGGATGCCGGAATACAAAGATGTGTTTGCTGGCATATATGATAAAATTGATGAAATAATTGATGGACGGGGGGCATACTGATGGTCAAGCAGCTCACCGTGATAAGCGGAAAGGGAGGGTCGGGAAAGACCACTATAACCGCCGCATTCTCGGCACTGGCAAGGAATCATGTCATCGTTGATGCGGATGTCGATGCCGCCGATATGCACCTGCTGCTGCAGCCAGATATGAAAAGCAGAGAAACATTCACCGGCCTGAATGTGGCGCAGAAAAATGATGACCTGTGCACCGACTGCGGACTGTGCTACGAGAACTGCAGGTACGGCTCCTTTGACCCGGATAACACCCTCCACCCGGAAAAATGTGAGGGATGTGCCGTGTGCGAATTGGTATGCCCGGTGGGCGCCATCCAGATGGTGGAGAGAAA
>JAGLSY010000351.1 GCA_023135545.1 Thermoplasmata archaeon
TGATTCACGACATAATCGGCCAGGCAAAGTTCGAGGCCCTTCACAAAAATTATTACCGGGGGGCGGAGGGAGGCTTCATCGTGGTCGACATGACCAGAAAGGAAACCCTGGACCGCCTGGACTGGTGGCTCAAGGGCTTCACCGACGTTGTGGGAAAGGTGCCTCTCACCCTGATAGGCAACAAGAATGATTTGAAGGAGGAGCACCAGATCAGTCCGGAGGAGCTGTGGCAGGCCGCGAAGGACATCGGCTGTCCCCATTATCTTTCCAGTGCCAAATCCGGAGAGAACGTGGAGAGGATCTTTAACAACATGGGCAGAAGGGTCTGCAGATGAGCCAGGAAAAGGTAACTGGCCAGGACCCGCAATCCATCGGAAGGGCACTTCAGAAGATCTTCAGGCAGGAGGATCTGCTGGGCAAGATAGAGGTGCAGGACAGCACTCTCTCGCTTTTGATGAACGATGCCAGACGAGACATATTCTTCCATCTGCTGAAGGAACCCTGCGACCATCTCAGGGGGGTTGCGAAATTCACTGGCACAAGCCCCTCCTCTGCGAGATGGCATCTTCAAAAGATGGTGGAACTCGAATACACTGGCTCCAGCAATTTCAGGAACAGGACGGTCTACTGGGTGGACGGCATGGTCGAGCCCGGGGACGTGGAACTTCTGGCCCTGCTGAAAGATTCCCACACGTCCAGCATAGTGAGGCATCTTTTCAGGTCACCGAAGCTCAGGGAAATCGAGCTGACAAAACTGCTGGACACGAGACAACAAGTCACTTTTACAAGGCTGCGGAGCCTGTTGAGATACGGGGTGGTCGAGGCATCCGGCCCAGGTTATGGCAAGAAATATTCGCTCTCTCCTTTGATATTCGAACTGCAGGACCGTTACAATGAAAAACCCCTGGTCTACCAGGAACGGATAGCCAGGCTGCTTGTGGATGACGGCCTGAAGCCCAGGCTCAGTCGGAGGTCGGGGAGCAAAATATACATCAAGCTGAAACTGCCTGGCAGGGTGGAGAAGAGGATGGTAGAGTGCAACCCCTTCATCAGAGTTCTGCTTATGTGATGCAGAGTACTATGAGTTCTGGGTTGTTGGGTTCTGTACCCTTGAGTTCATGGAGTTACTTGAGTTTCGCTAAGTACGCTCGGCACCCGGAAAATCCAAACTCAAAGGTATCATCATAACTCCCCAACTCACTAAACTCCCTAACTCATTAAACTCACAGAACTCCCCAACCATTTCCTGCCGCAAGATAAATAACATAGATGGATTATCAGGAAATGCATGAAGATACTCCATGTTCATAACATAGCCCACATCCCGCCGCTGGTAGTCCAGGAGCTTGAAAAGGTGGGTGTGGAAGCCGATTTTGTCGAGGATGTCAGGACAGTTGACCTGAGAAGTTACGATATCGTCCACGGTCACTATGCCGTGAACAGGGCGACCATCAGAGCCTTCAACAGGGCAAGGAAGCTGGACATTCCTTTTGTTCTCCACTGCCACGGTTCTGATTTGAGGCTGGTCAGCCCGCAGGGGCGGAAGAAACTGGGAGGATTTTACTTGGCCATAAGCCGCCATCTCAGGAAGGGGGCCAGCCATATTTTCCTGAGCACCCCGGACCTCATCGAGTACGAGCCGAAGGGCGAGTACGTGCCCAACCCGGTTGACCTCGAGGCTTTCAGGCCGTTGCCGGATGAGGACAAGGCAGACAGGGACCTGATATGCGGCAGGTTTCTCAAGGGCTCGAAGATATATGATTTCATAGAGCCGGACAAAAAATACGACTGCATCTCCCAGCACTGTGAGATCAAATTTCCGCCCAACGTCCAGATGCTTCCCGAGATACCACATGACCGCCTGCCCAATTTCTTCAACCGCTACTCCTTCATGCTGGGGACCATGTGCGATCTGATAAGCATGGCCAGGATGGAGGCGATGGCCTGCGGATTGAAGACATTCACGAATTTCGAAAGATCATTTGTATCATACTACGGGGGCGAGAACCCGGACGAGGCCGACAACCCCAGGGACTTTGTCATGCGCCACCACAACCCCGGCATCTGCGTCAAGCGGTTCATCGAGGTATATGAGGAACTACTCAAAAAATAATGCTGGTTGCTTGGTGATTTCCGGTTTTGCCTTTTAAGTTCTCGTGCCTGCCCTTACTGCACAATGGTTGAGAACGCTCAATCCTTCAGGTTTGAGATGAATCAACCTTCCAGTAACAAGAATACCGCCGTAAGCCCATCATTGCTTATTGACTGGCCGCAGAGATATGACCTCTGCGTGTTCGGGCTTATGGCAGCCTAAATGTAAACATACAGACCTGAAGGAACTGGTATCATTTAATTGGCGTAACGCCAGGTCCTTTAGGGCCTGGTAGTTTACTTAAGATCTATTTTTCCTTCTTATCGAAGAGAGGGCCTGTTTCATTATCTTGATATCATATCCTGTTATTGTTTTCAGCATCATGGTCACGGCGGCGTAGCCCACCAGCGAAACCAGTAGAAGATACTCCATGCCGACCTTGCTCTCACCCACCATGAAGAAGAAGTAAATTATGCCGCTCATGGCACAGCCAGCTATCACCGGCTTCCATATATATTTGCCTATTTTATATATTTTCTTTGAAATAAAATAATAATTGAGAGTGAAGAGAATGACCTCGCCGCAGATGAAGGCATAGACCGCGCCGTCGAGCCCGAACTCCCCGATAAGGTAAACCGCGGCGGCCAGCAGAGCAATTGTAGATATCAACATGTTGAGCACGGTCAGGTCGGTCCTGTCAGCGCTCCATAATGCGGTTTTCATTATCAGGTTCAGTGACCTGATGGGCAGTGCGAATATCATGAGCATGAGAAGGCTGGCCGTGTTGTCGAACTCGGTTCCCAGGATGGATGTTATCTGCTCCGAAAAGGTGAATATCACGAAGGTGCAGGGTATCGCGACGAGCAGGGAAAACTTCATTGATTTGGCATAGGCGACCTTCATCTTTTCCGGCTGCTGGCTGTGGAGTTTCGAGAGAACCGGGAAGATGGCCGTCTCGAATGATAGGGGAATGAGCATGAGCATGAGGAAGATCTTATAGGAGGCCCCGAACC
Source organism: Thermoplasmata archaeon (assembly GCA_023135545.1). Lineage (GTDB taxonomy): Archaea > Thermoplasmatota > Thermoplasmata > SG8-5 > JAGLSY01 > JAGLSY01. The sequence goes on from JAGLSY010000351.1 coordinate 3,106, forward strand.
AGCCTATCTCGCTGAAATTAAAATATATGAATAATAATATAATAATAATATTTGAATATATGGCAAAGCCGATCTCATAGGCCGCGAAGCCCAGCGATTTTTTCATTATGCCGCGGGTGGAAAGGCCTTCTCTGGCAGGTGTGATTCCGAGCCTCAGCACGATTGTGAAGCTGAGAACCGTTTTCATGACCGAGGCCAGCAGCAGCGCCATGATTATTTCCAGTAAAGAGAAACCCATCTGCATCGCCGCCAGCAATATGGATAGCTGGATGACCCTCCATGATATTTGGGAGATGGCCTCGTACTCCATCTTCTCGAAGGCACGGAACATAGCAAAATTAAGGCCGGACATCTTGTCGAAGGCGTAGATAATGCCAGCGAACAGGATGATGACCAGGCTTTCCTGCTCCACCCCCATGAAGAACCCGGCAACCAGCGAGGCGATTATCATGACTGCGGAAAGTCCCAACCTTAGGATGCCTATGTGTTCCAGATATGTGCCGGCCAGCTCCCTTTTTCTGGACACGTCGCGGATAACTAGAGCGTCCAATCCGAAATCCGAGATTACGATGAAGACGGCGACGAAGGCGAA
>JAGLSY010000352.1 GCA_023135545.1 Thermoplasmata archaeon
CTGCCATAAGCCCGAACACGCAGAGGTCATATCTCTGCGGCCAGTCAGAGGGTAATGATGGGCTTACGGCGGTATTCTTGTTAGTGGCTGGTCGATTCATCTCCAGCCCAAAGACTGAAGGGTTCTCGACCTATTGCACTAATTCATCCCATAACTCGAGGGCCCGTCTGAGATGTGGTATGGTTATCGTGCCACCGATGATAACACCAACGGCCAGTGCCTCCTCCAGTTCCTCGGAACTTACGCCCTCTTCATGGCATCTGATTATGTGATATTTAATGCATTCATCACACCTGAGCACGAATGATGCAGTAAGGCCCAGCATCTCCTTTGTCTTGACATCCAGCGCGCCATCCTTGTAAATCTGATTGTCCAGGCTGTAAAAGCGCTTCATGGGCTGGCCAGCATATTTCATGACTATTTCGTTGAGCCTATCCCTCTCCTTACCGAACTCATCTGGTTTTTCGGAAACCATAATTAGTGAAATGGAGGGGCGTTAGATATACTTTTCCCGCCTTTCTGGAGCCATTATGCTATTTTTCATACAAAATCCTTTTATATAGTATCATTATTGAGGCAGTCCTACAGAGGTAGTGATATGGCTTTATGGCAAGGACGTTCTTCAAGAAAGAACACCGGCGGAAGGTACAGACCTTACCGGAAGAAGAGGAAGCACGAGATAGCCCCAGAATCCCAGTTCTCCATAATCGGAGATAGTTCCATCAAGAAATACAGGACCCTGGGCGGAAACTCCAAGGATAGGGTTATGGCTGCCGAGATGGCCAATGTCTATGATCCCAAGAAGGGGAAGGTCATCAGGACAAAAATTTTGACCGTGACATCCAACCCGGCCAACCCCAACTACGTGCAGAGGAACATCATCACCAAGGGTGCGATAATCCAGACCGAGCTGGGCAACGCGAGGATCACCTCCCGGATGGGGCAGGACGGCGTGGTCAACGCGGTTCTGGTATAGTCAGGGTGCGCCAATGGTCCGGAGCCGTGCCGAGAATATCATACTCTGGCCTACTTATTTTGATTTGAAGAAGAGCCGTGACGAGGGCAGGAGAGTCCCGAAGAAACTGGCCGTCGAGAAACCAAATATTGAGGACATCTACAAGGCCGTGAAAAAACTCGGATACAAGGCCAGGATGGAAGTAGACAAGAGCCACCCCAGCACGCCCACGGGCCATGAGGGAAGGGTTCTGGTCGAGAAGGGCAGTTTGAAAAAGACAGAGCTCATAAGCCAGGTCGCCCGGCAACTATCCAAAGAATAATTTATATCGTTTACACTGGACAAAGAGAAAACTACAACAGCCAGATTTAAAAAGATCAACGGTCCTGTGGTGTCTCGACCTCTTCGACAAGCTTCCTTCCGGAGGAAACACTGTCGATAGAGTGGATCACGGCCCCGCAATCCTTTATTACCGCTTCCACTTCGTTAAAATCTATTTTGGGCCCGTCTATGGTAATTTTGATACTCTCGGTTTCCTGGTCCACCTCGTCCAGGGCGCAGTTGACTCCTGCGACACCGTCAAGGGCACCGATTCTACGAGATATCTCTATTATAGAAGGGTTGTGCGGTTTCAAGACATCCAAAACCAAACGCTTTATGTCAGACAATCCTGCATCACTCCCGGCCATTTGGCCGA
>JAGLSY010000353.1 GCA_023135545.1 Thermoplasmata archaeon
GAAGGCCCGTCCGTGAAAGCCATATCTGACATGGCCAGAGAGAATGGGCGTGCCATAATAGTCGGAATGCCGGAGCGGGACATGGAGAAGCAAGGAATCCTGTACAACTCGGCTATGATAGCCCTGCCGGACGGCTCAACATCCATGACAAGAAAAACACATCTGGTCAACTTCGGACCATTCGAGGAGGAAACCTACTTTGCCAGCGGCGGGCCGGTATTTCCGATTTTCAAAACACCGGTGGGCAAGGTGGCCATCATCATCTGCTTTGACATATTCTTCCCCGAGTTGACGAAATATTACGCGCTGAAGGGAGCCGACATGGTGGTTTGTATTTCCGCATCCCCCTCCGCAACCCGTGAATTCTTCGAGAAGATGATGGTGGCCAGAGCAATAGAAAATACAATATTTTTCGCCTATTCCAATCTTGTGGGAACGGAGAATAACATGGTCTTCTGGGGCGGCGGTGCCCTGATAGGCCCGAAAGGTGGAGTGCTGGCCAAAGGTCCCCTCTTTGAAGAGGATATAATCGAGGTAGAAGTGGATTTGTCTGAATTGGATATAGCCAGGCAGTTCAGGCCCACCATCAAGGGGACGAGGGGAGACATGCTGAAAATACTGTCAAACCTCTATGATGTCGAAGAAGAACCCCTGCCCTAGATGCAGTCTATACCCTCCATCCAACCCCCAGCCACACTGAGAAAACAATGGCACCCATGCTAGCACATCAAAGATATCCTTTTCTGTGGCCAGACAATTTTCAAGCGAGCAGGTCTGGCGGGATTTTTCAACGCAACATATTTATATCTCTCGGTTCATTCCCAAATTGGAAGACATGGCACTTGATGTTTTAGTTGCATTCGCAGGGATCGGGGCGATAATTTGTATAGGCTTTTTAGGTTCCCTGCTCTTCGAGAGAACCAAGGTGCCAGATATTTTAATTCTAATCTTCATCGGCCTGTTCCTGGGGCCGATATGGGCCCATTATGCGGGTGTGGATTCCACGATAATACCGCAGGGCATTCTGCATTTCATAGCACCGTATTTCGCGGCACTGGCCCTGGTCATAATTCTTTTTGACGGCGGACTCAACCTGAAACTTGAGCAGGTCATGAATCAGCTGGGAGTTGCTATACTCCACACCGGAATAGCCTTCATAGGAACAATGTTCGCCACGGCCATGATATGCTACTTCTTCCTGGGGATATCAAATATAGTTATCGGCCTCCTGCTGGGCTGTATCCTGGGAGGAATAAGCAGTGCCGTCGTTCTGCCTATCATGTCCAACGTGAGTGCCAAGGAAGATACGAAAACCCTGCTGTCCCTGGAATCGGTTCTTTCGGATGTTCTGTGCATAGTCACGGCCTTGATCCTCATAGAGATCCTGAAGGGCCAGACAACCGAGACCGGTGCACTTATACAGCACCTTCTCAGCGCCTTCATACTGGCCGGCGTCATCGGCCTTCTTTTTGGGGTACTATGGCTGACCATATTGAAGCAGGTACATGGAAAACCCTTCTCCTTCATGATAACCATCGCCGCCCTGCTGATTCTGTATGCGGGAGTCGAATATATCCAGGTAAGCGGGGCAATTGCCGCCCTGGTCTTCGGCCTGGTCCTTTCCAACAAGGACGAGATAGCCAGAATGTTCAAGCTGAGGTCTGATTTCGTATTTGAAGAGAAGATAAAGGAATTTCATTCCGAAGTGTCATTTATGATAAGGACATTCTTTTTCGTTTATTTGGGTTTGACCTTTACCTTGTCATCCAACTTCGGCAACTACCTGCCAATCTATCCGATTGATTCCATAATTCCTGACTGGGTGGCTGCCAATTCCATGTATCTATTCTTCATAACATTGTCGGTTATATTCCTGGGGATATTCGTGGTGAGGTATATCGGAGCCACGGTCACAACCACCGTTAAGCCTGATATCAAGGAGGACAAGTCCTTCCTCTACGTCATGATTCCAAGGGGGCTGGCCGCCGCAGTTCTGGCATCCCTGCCTTTCACGATTATCGATTACACGGATGCCACCGTGAACCCTGAATACAGGGCAATAATCGGCCCCCATGAGGAAATGTACCTGAACATGGCTTTCATGATGATAGTGGTTACCGTTATAGCCACCACCATCGGCATATCACTTGTCGAAAGGTCGAGGGCCAAAGCCGAGAAGGAGGATGCCTCCGGACCCGAGGGAACAGATTGGAGAGAGAAATCCAGGATGTGGAAAAAGCACAGCTCCGGAACCGAAATAACCCCCGATAAGAAGCATGCTGACAAGTGGAAGGAGTCCAGAAAGAAGCAGCCGAAAACCGATGTGGTTCGGGTACATCCCCCAACACCCTCTGCGCCGGTGAAAAAAACCGCGGTCAAGTCCACCCAGAAGAGCATCACTCCTTCCAAAGTCAAGACACCTTCCATCTCAGCAAAGAAAATAACCACAACCGCCCCAAAGCCAGTTCCCAAAAAGATGTCCCCCCTCGCCAGGAGGGCAGAGAAGGCCAAGAGTCTGCCTCCGCCCCCCCCTAAGAAGAAGGGCAAGAAGGATTCCAAGTGATGGGGTCTGGCCGAGCGAATTGTGATAATGTTTCTATTCTACCCACCTTTCGGCCCCCCACCCAAAGTGGACAAAAGGCCGTCTATGATCCCTCTCACGAAATGGTTCAACATATTCGGACACCTTGCTCGGTCTCTGGAACTTCATCATTGGGCTTGATCGTGTATCACCTCATCATACCTTGTTCAGATCGGGATCTTTCATATACTTGTGGTTATGTGAATATGTGTTGTACTTTCTCATCACTATCTTCTCCAATTCAACAAAGGCGAACAATGCTCCTGCCGAGGCCAGTATCGGCATCCACCCCATCATGGAGATGGGTGAGGTGTTGAAGAAAGAATTCACAACAGGGATATATACGACACTCAACTGGAGCAATAGTGTGAGCCCAGCCCCAGCGAATATCCATTTGTTGGAGAAGAATCCCTTGCTTAACGCTGGCTTGGTGAATGAACGTGAGGAGAATATGTATATGATCTCCATCATGACTATTGCAGACATGGCCACTGTTCTTGCCTCTTTTTCACTAGCACCTGTGTTCAAAGCAGAATAGAATGAGATGAAGGCTCCGAGCATCATTATCGAGGAGACCATTACCACGCGGGCGAGCATACGGTTGCTGATAAGTGGAGCTTTAGGATCTCTAGGTGGACGCTGCAATATTCCTTTCTCTTTCCCTTCCAAAGCAAGTGGAAGCGTGCAGGTCACCGAGGTCACCAGGTTAATCCACAGAACATGAACTGGCATGAGAGGGATAATTAGTCCTGCGAGAATCGCAATGGTAATCACCGAAGCCTGCCCTATGCTCGTGGGAATAAGGAATGTCAGCATCTTCTGTAGATTGTTGTACATATGCCGACCCTCCTCTACAGCGTTCACGATAGTGGCGAAATTATCATCTGCCAGTATCATATCAGAGGCCTCTTTTGTCACATCGGTCCCCATGATGCCCATTGAGATACCGATATCTGCCGCTTTCAGCGCAGGCGCATCATTAACACCATCTCCGGTGACCGCAATAATCTCACCATGCTTACGCAGCTGTTGGACTATTCTGAATTTGTGAATAGGCGAGGCACGTGCATACACGGATGTATGCTCAACGATGTCATAGAGTGCATCATCATCCATGGCTTCCAGCATGTGTCCAGTGACAATTTCAACACCCTTCGATGCAATGCCCAGCTTGGCCGCGATGGCCCCTGCGGTGACCGCATGATCGCCTGTGATCATCACCACTCTTATCTTGGCTCCCTGGCAGCGCTTTATGGCATCGATGGCCTCAGGCCTTGGAGGGTCGATCATTCCCTGCAATCCAAGAAAAACAAGGTCTGTGAGGTCATTCTCATCTATCGTATCTTTATCATAACCAACCTCTTTCTCAGCGATAGCAATCACTCTGAGAGCCGAAGAGGCCATATCATTTGCTCGGTTCAGTATAGCTTCCCTATCTATGTCAATGATACTTCCATCATTGGAGAGAGCTTTATTGCACATGACGACTATTTTCTCTGTACTGCCTTTGAGATATATCATCTTTTTATCATCCTTTGTGTCTAATGTCGCCATGCACTGTGTCTCGGATTCGAATGGAATCTCATCAAGTCTTGGAAGGTGAAGGTAAAGGTCGCCTTTGGCGGCAGAGACAAGAAGTGCCCCTTCAGTGGGGTCACCTATCATGTCACCATCATCCTTCAGGGATGCATCATTACAAACCGCACCGGCTATCAGCGTGTTCATGAGCGCAGGATGTTCCTTTGGTATGACAATCTCATCACCAGATTGAAATTCCCCCTCTGTAGAATAACCATTGCCAGTTACGTCAAAGTTCCTATCACCTGCGAAGATTTTGGTCACGGTCATCTGGTTCATTGTAAGCGTCCCTGTCTTGTCTGAACAAATCA
>JAGLSY010000354.1 GCA_023135545.1 Thermoplasmata archaeon
TCGACTTCCAGCCCGGTCGGCATTACCTTGTAAGTTATTGCCACATCACCCATTTTTTCACGGCCCCGTGAACCCGCATTCCGGGCATTGATATTCCACGCTCTGGTCCCTGCATGATTTGCATCTGCCGATTGTGTTTTTGCCACAGCTTGGGCAATTGAATATCGCACTGCCCCTCTCGGTCAAGGGAATTTTACATGATGTGCATACCACGTCTTCGTCCATTTGATACACCAATGGGGCGGAATAACTAATGGTGTATATAGTTTATTGTGGGGAGAGTCATAACTTGGTGAGCATAAAATGCCTGTAAAATGCTTTGGTGGCATATGCCTCTCTAGTTCTAAGGTGCACTCGGGTCCGGCTCTGCGAGGACTTTCTGGACATCCTCCATGGTCTTTTCGGGATTGGTGTAATACGCTGACACGACCACGGCTATCTCTCTATTTGTTTTTATTCCGATGCGTTTCATGTATTCCAGCAGGTCTATACGACGTTTGACCTCGCGCATCATCTCCCTCAGAGACCAATTCTTGCTATCAGCTATGTCCTCATAGATATAGCTGTGGCCGCTGTAGATGAAGGTGTCGTCGGCCGGGTTCCATGAGTAAACCTTGTTGGTAATCAGGCCACCCGTATCGGCATCCATCCCCGTGATTTCTGTGAGGGATTTAACGCGCCTGGTCATCTCTGTCCCTACCTTCACCTGGGCCTGTATAAGAACGAGATGCAGCGCGGTCAGCAGAGCCCTCGGAATCTCGATTGGGGGCTGTTCCATCCTGTTGACCATGGTCTGGACATTCTCCGCGTGGAATGTGGTGTACGCGCTCTTTCCAGTTGCCATAGCCTGGAAGACCACACTGGCCTCTGAACCTCTTACTTCACCGACCATCATGTACTCTGGCCTCTGCCTGAGAGCCGCCATAAGAAGATCGAACATATTTATCTCACCTGCGGCCTTTCCAGTGGCATCCTTGCCGCCAAAACCAGACCTTGTGAGCAATGGAACCCAATTCTCGTGAGGGAGGTTCAATTCTCTGGTATCCTCTATGCTGACGACCTTTTTCTGGGCAGGAATGAATATCAACACCGCATTCAGTGTGGTTGTCTTACCACTGGCAGTACCCCCGCAAACAAGGATGGACTTGCCGTACTCGATACACAGCCAGATATAGGCCATCATGTCCGCAGACATGGTCTTGAACCTGACAAGATCAAGGGGTGTGAAAGGGTCTTCTTTGAACCGCCTGATGGTGAAGGATGAGCCTTTTTTTGTAACATGGGTTCCCAGGGTGGCATTCAACCTTGAACCGTCCGGAACGGTGGCATCCAGCATTGGCTCGGCAACTGATATGTGCTTGCCACACTTCTGGGCCAGCCAGACAACAAAAGCATCCAACTCCTCGGCTGTCGTGAACTTGATATTTGATTGGATGGAGCCGTACTGCCTGGTATAAATGTAAAATGTAATGTTGACACCGTCACAAGAAAGGTCCTCCACGCCCGTCTCGATCATCGGAACGTCGATGGGACCATATCTGAGAAAGTCCCTTACGATGTAGTAAATGACCCTTTCCTTGGACAGGGGGTTCAGACTCACCCCCATATCTTTGAGCAGGCTGTCCACACCGTCTCTCAGGTATTGCTCTTTGACCTCTTCTGTTGCATCATCTACCGTATCGAGGGTGTCCACCATTATTTCCTTGAGTACCTCTAGGACATCCTCCTCTTCTTCTTTCAGGGCAGGCTCGATGATCTCATAGAAATAATCACTGGATATGTTATCATAAATGATCCTGACATAAGAATATCCTTCGATGACCGGAATTATCTCGATCTCTTGCAGATGCTTCTCCCTTATCTTGGGTATCGTGGTGACATCCTTGATCTGGGACCTTTCCCTGGCTCCCTTTGATACCTTGACCTTTATTGCTTTCTTTCCGCTTAACTTGGTCATGTATTTTTTCTTCAGGTCGTTGAAGGCCGAGAAAGTAGATGCTTGCTTACGCTCTTCCAAGGATTCGAGTTCGGCCTCGGTCTGGGCCTCTTCATCCTTGAGCTCGACCAGCTTTTCTTCGGCCGCCTTCTTCTCATCGTCAATGGCCTCCAGCTCCTTCTGGTGCTCGC
>JAGLSY010000355.1 GCA_023135545.1 Thermoplasmata archaeon
GCGTTCTCGGCCTTTTTGCAGTAATTCCACAGAATATATATACCTTGTTTTGCTATTCAAAGCACGATGATTACACTGGTAGGTGTCGGCCATGTCTTTGACATAAAGGAGCAGGTCCGGGGAATGATACTGGAAGGAGCCCCGTCGGTCGTGGCGGTGGAACTGGACAGGGAGAGGTATGCGGCTCTGAATCAGGGTGGCGCGAAGAATGACAAAGCTCCGCTCTTCTACAAGTTGGCTGCGAAGTTCCAGGAGAGGATAGCCAGCGAATACGGCACAAAAGCCGGGGATGAGATGCTGTCTGCCATAAACTCGGCCAGGGAAATCAACGCCCGCGTCGCACTTATCGACATGGACATAGCCAGAACCATGTACGAGATGAGAACCAGCATCACCTACGAGGAGAAGGTTAAACTTGTTGTGGCGGTCATATCCAGCCTATTCATCAGGAAGAAGAGGGTGGAAAAGGAGCTGGCCAAGTTCGAGGAGCACGATGCCGAGTACCTGGACGAGCTGGGCAAGGTTCTGCCCAACGTCAAGAGGGTGCTCATCGACAAGAGAAACGAGTACATGGCCAATGCGATAAGGGCGTTGGACACCCAGCACGGCTCTGTTATGGCATTCGTGGGGGATGGGCATATTCCAGGGCTGACCAAGCTTCTGAGCGAGGCAGAGCCCAAAATCATCAGGCTTTCCGAGGTCAGGAAGTGGGAGCCAGCCGGTGAAGAAAAGGGAAATGCCAGCTCGGATTTTTCAATAACATATCATGTTGAAAATTGATTATATTCTCACATGCTATCCAAGTTCTCACCTTCCCATTTCGGAAAAGGGAAAAGTTATGGCGAAAGGTTATGGTTGATTGAAAAGTTCATTCTTCTTTTCCGAAAATTTGTCCTTTCCCCATGCCAGCATGAGAGTGAGGGGAGCCTTCTCGCGAGCCAAAGCCAGCATATCAGCCGATACATTTCTTATGTCCCACTGTGCATGGGCATCTTCCCTCAGCCTAGAGATGTGGTAAAGCTCTCTGGCATTGGCTTTGATAATCATCCTTCTTCTGTGACCATTGGTCAGGACGTACTGGGCCGCTTCCCTGTGGATATTGGCCAGTTCAAGATATGCCTCTGAAGTTCTTTCATAATTCCCCCTGAACTCATCTTCCAATCCAACCTCTATGACAGATGGAGGGAAGGTATAACCCAGCAACGTATCATATTCCTGGATCAGCTGGGTGCTCATTCTGTGTCTCTTCATCTGGCCGTAGCAGGCCGCGCTCAGTACAACCTCAAATGTGAAATCCGCGGCCTCGAATTCTCTTGTGGCAGCTTCCCACGGGTTGGCATGGGTCAGAAAATCTCGGACGAATTCCTTCGCCTTCCCACTTTCGATAAGCTCCCCGGCAACTGTCTGGCAGGTCTCGGCAGGGGCCAGGCTGTGTGAATGGAGGATGGCCTGGATAGTGGCCCTGTCAGCATCCCGCGTCCAGTCCACAAGCTTTACATCCCCGCTGGATGGAAAATCTGCTCTGACCCTGGCGCAACAATCCAACAAGCCATCCACTCTCCAGATTGCCTCAGGCCTGGTCTTCTGGAAATGGGATTCATCAAGCTTTCTGCCGAATTCTTTTTCGTATTCTATGGGGTCGGTAAGGAGTATGAGCGATGGAGCCACGGCTCCGGCCAGCCTGAAAAACTCGTCCCCAAGATTCCTTACTTCGTCAAGGGGATTGGCCCGAAGGCTTCTTATCAGATACTCAAGGTTGCGTGCATTGGCAGAGAAGCCCAGTTGAGCCTTGGTGGCCAATCCCACAGCGTACCTGGCATCCTCCTTTGCATATCCCTCTATCATCCTCAGGTCGCGCTTCTTCTCCGTCATGTGGGGATACTTGGCCTTGAAATGGTCCAGCAGAATGGGGTATGCCTTTGCATACATCTTGTTCTGGTCCTCCATGGCCTTGACGAAAAGCTCCTTTCCCTCACCTTCCAGTTCCTTGGGGATGTAGTAATCACCAAAGAGCTCCTGGTATCTTTGGGATTTCTCGGTGTAGGAGCAGAGGCGGTGCCATTCCAGGTGTTCCACGCATAATCTGGTAATGTCCAGAATGTCAAAATTGAAGGTAGCGTGCTCGGCAACCGATTGATGATTCATCTCGAAGACGATGGCCCTGGCAGACCTTCTCGCAGCCTCAACATCGTCTATGGACTTCTGTCTCAGCTCGGTGACCGGGGAAGGGTCCCGGCTTATCCTGGCGTAGGCGACCGATACCGTCTCTGGCGTGAGCGGAAGTGCACTAACATCCTCTCCTGCCTTTGCCCTGTCGATTATCGTGGCATCAATGTTGTATCCTGCTAGTATGACCTTCATGTTCCCAACCTGAAAAACTTATGAGGGCAGTAAATGGAAATCAGTTATTAAATATATTCTACAATAGTTTTTGGAGGGCGAGTTGGGAAGGTAAATAATGGTCTAGCCAGGTATGAAAAGCCCCAGCATGCAGAAGCCCGTGGTCAGCAGGTACATTGAATAGGTGGCCTGCTTCTCCGTCATTCTGAAATGATAGGGGAGCACCCACTTCAAGGTAAGCCTGTTCGGCACCTCCAGGGTTCCGTCCTCCCTCACCTTTCCCCATTTGACAATCTTCCATTTCGGGTCATCCGGGTGCCGGTGCTGCATAACCCTCCAGTAGAAGTACATGAGGAAGTTGATGATGTGGGGGAAGAGCATGATGATACCGGCTATCAGGTAATGCTGGACCACCAATGCGGCCCCAATGGCAGCTCCGACAGCCAGGGACCCGATATTCCCTTCTATAATCTTTGAAGGGTACTTGTTGTACCAGAAGAAGACGGCCTGGGCCCCCACTATCGCGGCAATCGTGTACATGTTGGCCAGGTTATCATCCATCGCCGATTTCAGAAGCAGGAAGGACAGAATAATCAGGGCGCAGCCGGATTGCAGCCCATTGAACCCGGCGTGCATGTTTTTCATGTTGGCAACGACCATGATGTAAACCGGGACTATCATATACTTCAGCATCATGGAGCCCGTTAACACACCCAGCCCTCCCAGGTTGAGGTTGAAATCATTGAGACTCAGGTATCCGGCTCCGGGGAACCAGGGGCTCCAGCCGCTCAGCACTATGACCAGAGGATAAGAGAACATGAGTGGAATGAGAATCTTAGAGAACCTGCCGACGTCAATGTAATCGTCCAGCACGCCGTAGAAAGCGTAAAGGAGAATGGTCATGAGAATGGCGGTGTCCAGTGCTGTGAACTCTCTGGGAAAGCCGGGGTCTATCTTGAAGAATACTCTGAACACCAGGGGCAATACGATGATGGTTATGAACACCAGAAAAAGTGTCAAAATTCCGGCATTGGATGGTATCATCTTTTTTCCCGGTTTGTAATAATCCTTCACCACCAGCTCCTTCTCCACCATCTTCTTGATGAACCAGGGCATCGACAGTGCCGCCAGGCCAAAGGAGAAAAAGACTGCTATGAGGATTGAGACAGATTCCATTGATGACCAGACACAATTTGGGATATATATTGCTTTTCATGGTTCTTCACGCCCTTAGACATGAAATATCGAATCTGGTCAATTGTTCAAGATACCTTCTCGACAACCAGCATGGCATGGTCTTTCTCATAAGGCCCCAGGTCTTTCTTGTCCAGAATGATAAAGCCCGCTTCCTCCAACTCGTCAATACACTGCCCATAGATCTTTTCCGGAGCCTGTGATACATCAATGCATCTGGCCTTGACAGCTAAGAAGCCAGTTCCCCCTTTTTTCAGCATCTCCGAGTTCCTGATAAAAATCTCGGTCTGGTTCTTCTGGGCTATATCCTGGTACATAACATCTGCCTGTCCCACCAGAAACTTGTAAGAGCCGGTCTGGTTTGCATCGGCCTGGACAGGAATGATATTCTTTCTCTGTTCTGAAAGACCCAGGAGCTTGGTAAATGGTATTCTAGACATCTCGACGGCAAGGATTTTACCATGGATTATCAAATCAGATAGATGGCTGACCGTCGTTCCACTGGCCGCGCCCAGGTAGAGAAGATTCGTGTCCGCATCGAAAGGAAACACTTTTCCCCTCCTTTTAAGATAGGCAGCCAGCTTGCTCCTTTTTGCATCCCAGAACCGATATTCCTCCCCTGATATTTTCTTCAACGATTCGCCATAGACCGAAATTCCGGCAACCAAATTTCTGGTGTAGGGCTGTCCGTCAACAAACTTCAGACCATCTGGTTTGTCGCCATTCATGGGCTGATAAAGGCAATATCCACTAATAAACTTACCAATTCATCTCGAGTTCTGTGAGTTCATGGAGTTCGTATTGCTGAGTTATGTACCCTTGAGTTC
>JAGLSY010000356.1 GCA_023135545.1 Thermoplasmata archaeon
ACTGGTCCAGCACCATGGCCGGGGCTGATATCATGATGACCGGAGAGGGTTATCTGATAAAAGTAACGGCCGATTGCCTGTGGACCATTGACTGGTAATTATGGAGGAGACCTATATGAAGAGTTCTGGTAAAAAATATCGTGGGCCGGAAAAAAGAAAACTGCAATCCGCTGTCACAGTGTTCTTCATGGTCACTGCTGGCATGTTGATCGTATTTCCACTAACCATGCCGAATGCTAAGGCATATACTACACCTGGCACGGGCGTAGTCTGGGACATGGACGACCTCGTAGCAAACTCAGGCGGTGCAGTTACAGGCGGGAGCGGCTCTTACGTTTTTCACGACTGGTGGGTGACAATAAACGCGGGCGACACTCTCAATGTGCTGCCTGGAGACATATGTAGTTTTGAAGTGATTACAGACCCCTTCCCTATGCCCCCATGCATTCTTGAAGTACAGGGTTCTATATATGCTCTGGGCGGCGATGTCGGTATAACCTTTACGTCCAATGAGACTAGCCCGGCTCCAAATGATTGGGAGGGGATATCTATTAATGGCGGCGGATACGGCCAATTCGAGAATGTCATAGTAGAATACTCGAACAGGGGAATCCTTGTGTTCAACACGGCAGGGACAGGGACGGTGTCTAACTGTACCTTCAGATATAATTACGACATGGGATTAGGGTATGCACTGGTAGGCGGGAACTCGGAGGTCAGGGACTGTTATTTCACTGACACGGGGGATCCGGCGATTTTTATCGCAGACACCTCTTTAAGAGTTATCAACAACACGATATACGGTCGGAACGCTCCCCCAGGCTCGTTCATGCCTGGTGGTGACGCTATCTACATGACAGGAAATCCATCAATGACTACTACAATATCACAGAATACAATCATTGGCGGTAACGGGGATGAGTTTTCCGGCGGGCCAACCCCGGATGGCGGTCATGCGATTTGGCTGGACAACCTTGAAGGAATGGCCGCCGGTACCCAGGTGATAATCGAGAACAATTTCCTGATAAGAGGCGGTGAAGGGGGTCCAAACACCTTTGACAACGGTCTGGCAGGAGCTGGCGGATCTGGAATTTATTGCAGCCCGTTACCGGATAATAATCAATGGTGGATGGATGAATATTCAATCGAGGTTTTCAACAACCAGCAGATAATCGGCGGCCACGGTGGCGATAACAATGCGGCAACCAATGGCTGGAGCGGCGACGGTGGCCGTGGAATTTACCTGTTTGATGACGACCTGATGGGAAGCGCATTGGTGTCCCAAAACCAGGAGATACGCGGCGGAAACGGCGGAAACAATACTGCAGACCATGTGGGCGGCGACACCTGGCTCGTTGGAAATGGCGGCGACGCGATTTCTGCATTCGAATGTTACATTAACACAAAAACAGACGTCCTCAACAATCAATTGATAATTGGCGGTAAAGGAGGTAACACTACTGGCACTGGCAATTTTGGATCTGCTGGCATGGGCGGAAACGGCATCGGTTTTTATGGAACGACAAATGCATCAATTGACTCGAATGAAATCTTTGGTGGCGACGGTGGAAATAACACGGGCACCGATATTGTTGCGGGTAACGGCGGTGATGGAATACATTTCGAACCGTCTGGCGGTTTTGAATCATCAGCTATGATAATGACCAGCAACTCCATCGGTGGAGAAGGCGGTGATAACTACGCTGGAGGATTTGTCATTCCAGGTCTGGCCGGAAGAGGCGGTGAAGGTCTTAGTGTTAATGGCACCTGGTCATTTGCATTTTCCTCAGACTGCAACTACATCGGTGGAAAGGGTGGAGACACTTATGCAGATTATGGAGCTGGCGAAAACGGTGGAAAAGGTATGCACGTATGGGACAGTGCATGGGTTAGCGCATGGGGTGGTAGCATCACTGGAGGAAACGGAGGTCATACCTTATATAATGGCCCGCCTGGCTTTGGTTCATGGGCAGGAATGGGAGAACGGGCGATATATGCACATGATTCAGGCACATCCATTGACATCTATAATCAAAATATTATAGCCGGAGGTAATGGTGGAGATAACTTTTTTGATACCCTTGGAAGTCCTGGCAGCGGTGGGAACTCGATTGAGGCATCGTTGATCGATACAGCGACAATTCACAATTCCGAGGTTATAGCTGGAACAGGCGGTTATAACTGGGTTACTGGAACCTATGAAGCTCAGGGTTCCAATGGTATAAGTATAGGTTCCATCGCCTTTGGTGCTACAATTACCGAGAATACAGTTCATGAATGTGGTACACGTGGAATATCATTCACAAGTACAAATGGTCAAATATCAGACAACGAGGTATACAATTGCAGTACACCAACCCTCTCAGATGGTGTCGGAATATATTGTGTCCAGAATTCTGATCCGTTGATCGAGCTTAATCTGATACATGATAACAAATACGCTGGAATTCATTGTAGCCAAAATAGCAATCCAGAGATTTTACGTAACACAATATGGAATACTACCGAGGCGGGGATACGTTGCGCTTCGAGCAGCCCACACATCGATCGTACAACCATTGACAACTCAGGTGAATACGGCATAAGTCTCGATTTCGGTTCGAGCAGTCCGTTTATCGAGAATTCTTCAATATCAAACAGCGGTATTACGGATTTCTATATTGATGATGACTCGCATCCGGTCTGCCTGAATACATACAGTGACAAGACCGCCACCTATAACGATGCGCTTTCTAACCTTACAATGAACTGGTTCATGCATGTTCAGGTACTGGACAATACACTGGCCCCCGTGGCTGGTGCCGAGGTGTGGGTGAACGATTCCGCGGCTTCGCCAGTGTTGAATGCCTTCACACCCGCAAATGGCTGGATAAACTGGACCATAGTCACAGAATATATCGAAAACCAGGCCGGTAGAACTTATTACACTGCCCACAACGCAACAGGTGTAAAATTGCTTCAAACTGGCTGGGCATACCCGGAGCCGTTCATGGACGCGAGCAGGGAAGTAGTGATCGTATTGGGATTGCCGGTCTTCAATCTGTATCTTGACCTGGGCTGGAATCTTGTATCATTGCCCCACATCCAGGCAGATGAATCACTTGATATTGTATTCCAGAGCATTGCTGGAAAATGGGATTGTGTGATGATCTATGACGCCTTGGGAAGTGATAAGTGGCACACCAACAACACCTTCAGGCCCTGGAGCCTGAATGACCTGAGCACATTGAACCACTCTGTTGGCTTCTGGATAAATATCACCCAGCCTACGGCGACGCTGACAGTAATCGGCAACTATCCGATATTGACCGATATACCATTGTTTGCTGGCTGGAACCTTGTCGGATATCCGGCCATCGATGATTCCACTTACACCGTTGGCGACCTGAAAACAGATACCGGCGCCACAATCGTAGAGGGCTTTAATTCATCACAGCCATACGACCTGGGGGTACTTCCAGATAGTTATGTACTGAAGAAGGGAGAGGCATACTGGATAAAGGTGAGCGCTGACTGCATTTGGACATTAAACTGATTAACCACCGGTGATTTGCTCCGATAACCCTAAATCAGCGAAGCCAATACCAATGACAATGAGGCTCCTTGTGGAATTATCAGGAGAACAGCCGGACATGGCTCTTGAAGAGGTGCTGGCCGTAGGGCAGGCCCGCGGCAGTTCATCCCGGCTTTTGGA
>JAGLSY010000357.1 GCA_023135545.1 Thermoplasmata archaeon
TAAATATTCTGTCTCTTGCCCATTCGGCCCTGCTGCCCCTGGACAGCCAGCCATCGTACGATTATACAGGACTTTTAACGACAACGGGTCTGGAAGAGCGAGTTCCCAAGGAAGCTGGACTGCAGCTCGACGGGATAGCAAAGGAAGATTTCGATGCTCTTGTGGCTTCAATGGAAAGAATGCTAGTCAACCTGGGGCTTCCGCTGGACCTATCGGCAAAGAGGCCTCCCATCCTCACAGAGGGCGATCTGGCCATGGCCGAGAAGGTCATGAATCAGGTTTCAGAAATCGAAGAGCAGCTCCCCCACCTTCCCGGGGTACGGCTCAACATGCTCGTGGGAAGCCTTCATTTTACACTGAGCTCACCTGAAAGTGGTGCCGTCACAATCACGGATTCCGACCATCATCTGTCACAGGCTGTAAAATACTATGACATCGCCCTTAAAAAGGACAAGAACTCGGTTGTGGCCTGGAAGAACAAGGCCAAGGTTCTTATTGAAAAGGGTGAATGCGAGGAGGCGGTTTCCTGCCTTGACTGGATCCATTCCAATCTCGACCTGCCAGAGGAGGATGTGTCCGTTGCCCTCAACAAGGGAATTGCCCTGTACGAACTCGGGAGATTGGAGGAGGCCTCATCCTGCCTCGACAATGTTTTGGACGAGGATGCCCAGAACGTGGAGGCATGGCGCCTAAAAGGGGAAATATACGGAAAAATGAACCGGTGGGGTGGTGCCATCCAGTGTTACAACGAGGCTGTGAAACACGACCCTGGAAGGGAGGAAGTGTGGATCGCCATTGCAGATATATACATCAACCACGGCAAGTACAAGGAGGCATCCAGAGCCCTTGACCAGGTTCTCAAGCTGAACATCTGGAACACGAATGCCTGGTACTTCCAGGGCATTGTCTTTTCCAAGATAGGGAGATGGGGTGCCACCATTCAGTGCCTTGACAAGGCCCTGAGCATCGAGCCCACCCAGATGAAGATATGGAAGGCCAAAGAGAACCTTCTCTCTGGCAGCAACCGCCACGACGAGGCCCTGGCCTGCATCGAATCGGCACTGCGCATAGCACCCTCGGATTCCGAGATGCTGCGCTCCAAGCTTTCCATTTTAAAGACGATGAACAGGTTCAATGATGCCCTGGCCCTCATGGACGGCATCCTGGCAGTGGACCCTGCCAATGCAGATGCGTGGTACGAGAAGGGTCGGATACTTGCCGAGACGGGAAAGGTCTACAAGGCTCTCAAGAGCCTCGATACCGCCATAGAGCAGAACCCCTCGTTTGTGGAGGCTTACTACGAAAAGGGCCAGACCCTGGAGAAGCTCAGGCGCTTCAAGGACGCCTTGGCCTGCTACGAGAAGGCCATATCCCTGGACCCCAAGTTCGAAAGGGCTCTGAGAGCTAAAAAAAATGTTAAGAAGAAGATGAAAAAGAAATGACATTCAATTTATTGCCAACAGGTGAAAAGAAATGGATGAACTGGATGAGAAGCTGATTTCGGCTGTGGAGCGCATGGAGTACGGCGCCTTCAAAAGCCTTGTTTCAAAGCTCATCCATTCCATGGGTCTTTTGGTCAAATCAACTGAATTCCAGGATGACAAGGGCGATATCGAGGCAGATGT
>JAGLSY010000358.1 GCA_023135545.1 Thermoplasmata archaeon
TCGAGAAGAACAAGGAGCTGGGCGGAAAGGTGAGGGAGATACTCAACACGCTCGGAGAGACAGACCCTCAGGAATTCCTGAAAGAGACCATTGCCAAGGTCGAAGCAAATGATAATATTCATGTTTTAACAGAGGCCAGCATAAAGGACATTGACGGTTTTGTCGGCAATTTCCAGACTACCGTATCTCATGCCGGGCAGGACAAGGAGATAGCCCACGGTGCAGTTATCATAGCCACCGGCGCAAAGGAATATGTTCCGAGTGAATACCTTTACGGCACGGACGACATGGTGATCACCCAGTCCGAGCTCGAGAAGCAACTTGAAAAAGGTGATTTCTCCGCGAAACAGGTGGTCATGATACAATGTGTTGGCTCCAGGGATGAGGAACGGCCTTACTGCAGCAGGGTATGCTGCGGAGTAGCCATCAGGAATGCGCTGGAGATTAAGAAGAAGAACCCGGAAACTGAAATATTCATGCTGTACAGAGATATCAGGACATACGGGTTCAAAGAAGGTTATTTCATGGAAGCGGCAGAGAAAGGCATCATCTTCATTCGATATGATGATGACAACATGCCCCTGGTCGAGAAGGCAGACGGCACACTTGAGGTAAAGATAAACGACCCGATACTGGAGCGCCAGCTGTTGCTCAGACCCGATGCCCTGATACTGAGTGCCGGGATACTGCCCCAGGACGGCAATGAGATCCTGTCACAGATGCTGAAGCTCCCCATCACGAAGGACGGTTTCTTCCTGGAAGCGCATATGAAACTGAGGCCGGTCGACTTTGCAAATGAGGGCGTATACCTTTGCGGCATGGCCCATTCTCCCATGTACATCGAGGAGGCCGTCGCACAGGCCAGCGCGGCCGCCGCCAGGGCTTCCACCGTGCTGTCGAAAAAGACATTGGAATCCGAGGCCGTCATATCTCAAGTGGATGAGAGCCTTTGCGCCGGCTGCGGATTATGCGTCCAGGCCTGCCCCTTCTCAGCCATAGAGCTGGAAGACGAGGTAGCGCATGTCAACCCGGCCATCTGCAAGGGCTGCGGCCTTTGTGCGGCCACCTGCCGCTCCGGGGCCATACAGCAGAAAGGTTTCAAGGACCAGCAGATGCTGACCATGATAAAGGGAACTTTCTTCGAGGTGATCTAGATGACGGATATGGATAAAGATTTCGAGCCTAGGATTCTTGCCTTTCTTTGCAACTGGTGTTCGTACACAGGTGCGGATCTGGCCGGTACATCACGATTACAATACCCGCCCAACATACGCTCCATCAAGGTCATGTGTTCCGGCAGGGTCAACCCGCAGTTCATACTCAAGGCCTTCCAGGAGGGAGCGGATGGAGTACTGGTATCCGGGTGTCATCCCGGTGACTGTCATTATATCGAGGGCAACCTGCATTCAAGACGCAAGCTGACATTGCTCAGGGACCAGTTGGAGTTCATGGGCATAGACCCGAGAAGGTTCCAGCTGTCCTGGGTGTCCGCATCCGAAGGGCCGAAGTTCGCGGAAGTGGTAACGAATTTCACCAACCAGATAAAGGAATTGGGGCCTCAGACAAGACTATCGGGGGGTGATTTGAATGCGAGAGTGTAACGATTTCATTCGGAACTTCGAAAAGGATTCGAAGTTTCAAATGTGCGAATGCGATTCGCACATTCGAAAGCCCGAAATGATAATGGAGGGATTCTGATTGACTGACTGGAAGACCATGGAAGAGAAGATACGCCAGCAGGCAAAGCAATGGCTAGAGAGCGGTGAGGTCAAGTACATCATCGGCTACGAGCAGGGCGACAACTCCCTCATGGCCAGGCCGGTGTTCATCCACGCCCCGGAGGAAGTGGAGCGCCTTACCTGGAATCCATATTGCGTCAACAATCTGACACGCTTCATAATCGATGAGGTCAAGTGCAAGCCAAAGCGGGGTGAGGAGCCTGACCTGAGATCCATCGGCATCGTGGTCAAGCCCTGTGATTCCAAGACCATCATCGAACTCATAAAGGAGCATCAGCTGACCCGTGAGAGGGTGAAGATAATAGGTCTTACATGCACCGGGGTCATTGATGAGAGGAAACTGGACCCGGGAATAAAAGAAAGACCATCAGAAGTTGATGACACCACCATCGCCGGCAAATGCCTGGTCTGTACGGCTCATAATCCTGTGATATCCGACATCGTGGTGGGCGAAGCCGTGGAAGAGACCAAACAAGCCGAGGACGATGAGTTCCTTGATATCAAACACCTGCTGGATATGAGCCTGGACGAGCGCTGGGAATACTGGAAGGAGCAGTCTGTCAAGTGCGTGCGATGCTATGCATGCAGGGAAGCCTGCCCGCTGTGTTACTGCACGGAATGCGTGTTCGATAGGGTGAAGCCGTACAGCTGGAATGAAAAGTCCACCAACCTGAAGGAAA
>JAGLSY010000359.1 GCA_023135545.1 Thermoplasmata archaeon
AAGAGAATTAAAAGGAAGCCTCTACATGCAGCATATCACATTGAACACCCCGGCAATGCCCTGGCTCTGGGGAGTGTTTCACAAGAGGGACGGCTCTTATCTGACTTATTTCACCTCCTTCCTGGGTCCACTCTTGTTCAGGCGCAGTGCGGAATGCAAGCCCAAGGCAGACAATAAGTTCAAGTTCCTGAACAAGAACCTGAACTACACCCCCAAAGGGCAGGAAACAAAACGGTTCAAGCATGTAAAATATAACGTGTTCAGGCAGAAGAATGGTCTGCCGGGCTTCGAGGCCTGGGGAGAGCTGGGCGAGGAAAGATTGAGGATCAAAGTGATAACAAAGGCCAAGTGCACCTACGCTTTCGAAAGAAGAAAGATATGGCGCAATAAATTCTTCTACAATGAATTCCCTTCGGAAGTTGTTGAAATAGAATACACCGACAAGGACGGGAAAATTCACAAGCAAACAGGAGAGGAATGGAACGGCAACTGCGAGTACTCGTGGGGTATCTTATTAAGTTAAGAATGGTTGTCTAAAAAATAGGAGAATAAAATGGCGAAAAAACTATCTGGCATAACATTCGACTTTGACGCGACCTTCTACAATTATCCCAGGATGGTCGGAAGGCTCATCCACCGTTTCGGGCCCCATGTCAAGCTCATCTACGACCTCACCGATGAGCGGGCCAAATTAAGAAAGGAAGGAAAGATCGTTAACTTCAGAAAAAGACAGCTGGAGGTCATGGCCAAGAGGTGGAACAAGCCGCTGGATTGGACCGAGAAAAAACTTGATAAAGTGGTCTACGACGGCTGGAACTCGGCCTTTGACAAGGTAAAGCCATTGAAAGACGTATTCAACATGCTGGACATGGTCGTTGCCAACGACATTCCGATTTCTGTGGTATCGGATTATCCGCCAAAGGATAAAATGCAGAAGATGGGGTTCTTGAAGTATCCGTGGAAAATAATCATGAACGGGGAAGATATTGGTTTATTAAAGCCAGATCCAACAGGATTGCATATGGCGATGGAGAAGATGGGCACGAAACCCGAAGAAACACTGCATGTCGGCGACTCCATGAGGTACGACATTCAGGGGGCGAAAAACGCGGGCATGATGAACGCCTGGCTCAAGTGGTGGTGGAAGAAGAATAAGTACAATATCCAGCCGGACTACACCTTCACAAATTTTGCACAGTTAATGGATATTTTGGAGAAGGAATTCGGGCTGAAGCGATTATGATGGGCCAGCATCAGGTAAATTCCATTTCTCTGAACAACACGATCCCGATGAACAGGAAAAAGCCTACCAGGAAGGCAAGAACAAAGCCCGCGCCCGAACTGCCGTCGTACAGGGCCAGCGACCCGTAATCGATCCACCATGAGCCGATCGACCTTATGAAGTGCTTTATCGTGTACTGGCTGATAACCCCTGCAAAGGTTCCGACATATCCCTCCCAGATGAAGGCGAAGAACAAACCAAAATAAATCGGCCTCTTGAACATGACGCTTGTCATCAGGAACAGGGACGAATAAGCCACAGAACCGATGATGGCCAGGCCGCACATGGAAAGGAGAATCCTGGGGGCGTCGCCCTCCATTCCCTTCTGGCCGAAGAAGGCCAGCCATCCCACCAGGTTGATCAGGAGCATTATCAAGGATAAAGAAATCACAAGGGAAATGAAATATCCGAGGTAAGAAATTCCTCTGTCCAGGGGCGCGGTAATCACTTGGGTTATGGACTTGTCATCGATTTCATTCCGCAGAAGTGAAGCACCGTAAATCATGGCGATTATTGGCATGAGGAAAGATAAGATTATGAGGTCCATCAATATCACCCCCCCGTCCAGCCGGTCCATCTCCTGGGAGCCCGCATAGCCCATTATGGCCCCGATGAAGACCAACATAAGAAGGACAACAACCCACCGTCTGTTCAGCAGGATTTTCCTTATCGAGTATCTTATTATCGCATCCAGTCCCGAATATATTGACTTTATGTCCATTCTACCACCCCACCAGATACTTGAATATGGACTCCAGATTGTCATCCAGGGAGAACATTCTATCAATTTTACAGCCAGTACCCTCGATAAGTCCCGGCATCGAATCAAAGAATTCATCAGGCTGTGTTACCCGCACGGTTATGGAATCCCGGTTTTCATTGTATCCTACTGAAACCGTGTAATTCATGTCCAGCAGTTTCTTGGCCAGTCCGACCATGTTTGAACCCGCTAAAACAATATTGTGGGGGTGTTTATCTATCAACCCTCGGATCTCGGAGATATCTCCCTGGGCCACCGCTCTGCCCTTGTAGATCAGCACAACATTGTGGGTCATTTTCTCGATCTCATGCAAAACATGGGAACTCACAATGATGTTGTGGCCGTACTTAGTGTTAAGGTCCTTAATCAGGTTGATTATATCCCGCCTGGCTATGGGGTCCAAACCGGCAAGGGGCTCATCCAACAACAGCAATTTGGGGCTATGAAGCAGCGCCCCGGCAATCTTCAAGCGCTGCTTCATGCCCTTGGAGTAGCCTCCCATGGAACGGTCCATGTCCTTGGACATCTTCACGATG